>JBHGAT010000200.1:0-4036 GCA_041946645.1 Candidatus Velamenicoccus archaeovorus
CTGCCCGGCCCACGTTCGGAGCACCGACCCACGACCGAGCGCCGGCCCACCCGGCCGAGCCGCTCGTCGGGTCGACCGTCCGGGACCCGGCGGCGGTCGGCCCTTTCACGGTCGGGAACGACGGATCGAGGTCAGGACGGCCAGACCGGCGGCGACCCCGAGGCCGAGCAGCACCACGAGCAGGGCGCCCACGAGGGCGCCGATCGACGTGCCGGCCACGCTCCCGCCCACCGCGAGGATCCCGCTTCGAGGGGCGTCGCCGTTCGCGGCGATCCGGTAGCGGCCCTCGGCGACGGCGTCGAACGTGCCGACGGCACGTCCCACGACCTCGTCCGGTGCCTCGTAGCGAAGGTCGGTCACGTAGGGTCGGACGGCGATGGAAGCACCGCTCGGATCGGTCACCTCGACGCCCAGCTGCGCGAGCGACACCGACCCGGGCCCTTCGTAGTAGAGGATGCGCCCCGTCCGCGCCGGGAGCACGACGACGGCCTCGCCGGGGATCTCCGCGCGCGCGAACCCGTCCACCCGATCGGGGACGCTCCGGTAGGCCGAGAGCCCCCAGACGAGCCCGACCGCCAGCGCCACCGCCGCGATCACCGCCGCGGCCAGGTAGCCCGCTCGGGAGGCCTTGGCGATCTCGGGGGGCGGTGGCGCGAGCCGGATCGGTCTGACGTTCGACGGGAGCCGATGCGTGGCACCCATGGGCTCGCCCCTTCCTCCGGGCGAGCCGTGAGACCCGCACGTCGCCCGGCGACGTCTCCGTGCAGCGGAGCCGACGGGCTGTCATCCACGCCGGATCCGCGGTCGACCGCCACCCTAGGGAAGGCCGCGGCTCGGGACCGGGGCCGGGGGTCCCGCGCTCACGGGGGGCGAGGGTCCCGCGATGGAACCCCGGTCCCGTCCGGTCAGGGGAGCACGGTGAGGGTGTCGATCGTCACGGCCGTCCCCGTCGCCTTGGGCCTGGAGGACCCCAGCACGACGATCCGGAGCTCGTGCCGCCCCACCGGGAGGCCGCCGATCTCGCGATCGACGAACGTCGGTGAAGGCGCGTAGTCGTCGACGGTCTTGAGCAGGGCGCCGTCGAGGTAGATGGCGGCTCGCCCCTGATCCGGGGCGCGCAGCGTCCGCCACCGGACGCCCGTGCCCCAGAAGGGAAGGGTCGCCTCGGCTCGACCGAGGTCGGTCACCCCCACGGTGCCGCCGGAGGCACCTCGGACCCTCCCCTTGCCCCACGCCAGGTCGAGCTCGGGCGTCCGGACCACCGTGGATCCCACGCCGAACGCGTCGACGACCACCTGCGTGTCTCCGCCGCCGGGCGAGGTCGTGGTGCCCAGGACGCGGATCGTGATCCTGTGGTCGCCCGGGCCCAGGCGGGAGAACGTCCGGGCCACACGGACGCGCGCGGCGCGGGCGAACTGGTCGAACGTGCCCCGCGGCCGGCCGTCGATCGAGACCGCCGCCCTCCCCTGCGCCGGCCCGGTCACCGTGTACCAGCTCACCGCGTTCCCGGTGAACGAGAACGAGGCGGTGGCCCCCGCCGTCCGCTCGACGACGAAGGAGCGGCCGAACGCCCTCGGCGCCGAGAGCCGCCGCCAGGCGTACGTGATGGCGGGGCTCCCCTGCTCGAGCTCCGTGGGCGGTGCGAACGGCTGCACCACCGGCGAGGCCGGGTTCCCGGCCCGGTCCACCACCGGGGGTGTGACGCCGGTGGGGTTGACCGCCGCCTCGTACGTCTGCCCGCTGAGCAGCGGCTCGGCCGGGGTCACGATCGCGGTGATCACCTTGCCGGACGTGCAGTCGACCTGTACGCCCCGCTTGGACCAGCAGGTGACCGACGACGCCACGGGGCTGCCCTGCGCGGTGATCAGCACGTTCTGTGGGGTCACGCCGTGGACGATCTCGCTGAACGAGACCGTGACCGGCCCGAGGACCCCCGTGGGGGTCCCCAGGGTGGCCACCGGGGCCACCGTGTCCGGCGAGGGGATCGTGACGGGCGTGAAGTCCGACGTCTCGTACCAGTCGAGGTCGACCCGTCCACCGATGCCGGGCACCGAGCCCTGGTTGCTGTACTGCCAGAACGTCCAGCCGTTGCCCTGCCAGTCGTCGGCCGGGACGGTCGGGGACGACACGCCCCAGTGGGCCACCCACAGCAGCGTGTAGCCGGCATCGGCCACGGCGGTGGTGTCGCCGGTCCGGTTGGCCCACCCGTTCGGGCTCGTGTAGACCATCGGCCGAACGCCCGTCCGGACGGTGACCTCGTCGAGCCAGTCCAGGATCCACGCCGTGAGCTGGGCCTGGGTGAGCGTGCCCGAGCGTTCGAGGTCGAGCACGGGGACGATGTTGCCCGGGCCGAGCTGCGCCGTGTCGACGAAGTGGTCGGCCTCGCCGATCGGGTTGTTGGGGTGCAGGTCGGGTCTCGCGAAGTGGTAGGCGCCGAACGTGATGCCGGCCGCGGTGGCGCCGGCCCGGTTGGTGGCGTACATCGGGTCGTCGTAGCCCAGTCCCTCGGTGGCCTTGGCGATGGCGAATCGGACACCGGAGGCCGCGACCTGCGCCCAGTCGATCTCGCCCTGGTGGTGCGACACGTCGATCCCCGGGACCGCCCCCGGCGGCGGGGCGGCGATCGCGGAGGGGATCGCGCCCGCGGCGGGCCGGAAGGAGTGGCCTGCGGGTGCCGCCCCGGCCGGCACCGCCGCCATCGACGCCGTCACGCCCGCCACGGCAAGGAGCGAGATCGCGATACGGATCGCTCGGCGCTTCGCCCTGACCACCTCCATCGAGAGCGGCGGATGGACCGGATCCCGGGTCCTCGGGACCGTACCGATCCCATCACCCCGAGGCCTGCATCCCCAGACTCAAACGTCGCCGCACCCTCACGGGTTGCGCCCGGCACGTCCCGATCCTCCGAGGAACGCGGTCAGCCCGACGTGGGCATCCGCTTGGTCATGAGCCCACCGACGAAGTCGGCGGATCCCAGGTCAGCCCGGACAGGAACGCGAGCGCCAGGGACGGCATCGGCCGCGATGCCACCGGCCCGGGCACGTCGGTGGCGCGAGCTAGGATCGGGCCATGCGGACGATCTCGCTCGTCGATCCGAGGGGTCGGACGTGGCGGCTGGACGTTCCGGAGACGCGGCGCGAGCGCCTCCGCGGCCTGCTGGGCTCCCCACCACCGGCCGAGGGCACCGGCCTTCTCCTCGAGCGCACGCGCTCGGTCCACACGTTCGGCATGCGGGTGCCCATCTCGGTCGCGCTGCTCGACGGGGAGCGCAGGGTCGTCCGGGTGCTCCGGGTCGTTCCGGGTCGGATCGTGCTCCCCCGCCCCCGGGTCCGGCACGTGCTCGAGTGCGCGTGGGAGGCGGATCTCCGGCGAGGGGATCGCCTGGTGACGGCGGTTCAGCCGACCAGCGAGCGCGCCAGCGCGAAGACCAGGAACGAGGCCAGGGTGAGGGCGCCGGTCACGATCGGGGCGAGCCACCGGCCCCAGGCGGGCAGGGCGACGGGCTCCCGCCGCTCCGCCGTCGGCTCGACGATCCCCAGGAACTCCAGCAGCGCTCGCATCTCACCGGGTCCATCGGCGCCGGCGGCGGGGGCGCTGAAGCCGTCCGGACCAAGAAGCGCCTGGTGATGGCCCCCGCGGCGGCGGACGGTACCGGGTCCGGGGGATGCGGCCATGGCCCCTGCGGGTCCGGAGGGGCGGCCCGGGAAAGCTATACTCTTGCCCGCTGCCCCCAGGGCGGGACCGGCGTTCCCGGGCGTTCGGGCCCCCATCGTCTAGCGGCCTAGGATTTCGCCCTTTCAAGGCGGCGACACGGGTTCGAATCCCGTTGGGGGCACGACAACGGAATACGGACACGCGCCCGTAGAGGAGTCTGGCCGTCCTCACCGCCCTGTCAAGGCGGAGATCGCGGGATCGAAGCCCGTCGGGCGCGCCACGGGTCGAACGCCGGCCGCCGGGCCGGCGTTCGCCTCGGGGCCAGGTAGCTCAGTTGGCAGAGCACGCGGCTGAAAACCGCGGTGTCGGCAGTTCGATCCTG
>JBHGAT010000201.1:0-4031 GCA_041946645.1 Candidatus Velamenicoccus archaeovorus
CCCGGAGCGGGCGGCCACAGGCCCGAGGCGGGCCCGACCACGATCGGAGGTCGCGCCGCCCTCCTCCTCCGCACGACGGGGCCTGGCCATCCGGGTCGCGGCCATCGTCGCGGCCGCGGGGCTCGCCTACGTCCTGCTCGTCCCCACACGGAGCCCGGGGGCGATCGCCCCGGCCGCCCTGCGCGCCGCAGGGGCGGCCGGCTGCGGCGACGTCACGCACCCGGCGGCGGAGGCTCCCGGCGGGCTGCACCTTCGCCCCGGGCAGGACCACACCTACGACCAGCACCCGGCCTCGTCCGGCTACCACGACCCCTCGCCCCTGCCGCCCGACCCCCACGTCTACACGCGGCCGGTGCGCGAGCCGCGGGCCGTCCACAACCTCGAGCACGCGTACGTGCTGATCTACCACCGGGACCTCGCCCCCGAGGCCATGGACGCGCTGGCGGCGTTCGCGCGGGACGAGGCGCGCGTGATCATGGCCCCGTACCCCGGCCTGCCCTCGGGCACGGGCCTGGCCCTCGTCGCGTGGAACACGCTCTGGGAGTGCCCCCCCAGCACGACGGCCGACCAGGCCGTCGCGATCGCGCGCGGGTTCGTCGACGCCTACCGCGGCACCAGCGTGGCGCCCGAGGCGCCCCGGGGACTGCTCGGACGGTTCCTGCAGCGGTGAGCCGGCTTACGAGCGCCAGCAGGACCCGCTGGGTCTGCACGTGACCGTGCCGTGCTCGAAGCGGGTCCGCGTGTTCCCGTTCTGCAGCCGGATCGTGTCCGAGACCGGGAAGCCCAGCGGGCCGCCCGGTCCGCCGTGCTTGCCGTAGTAGGCCAGGATCGGGCCGCTCAGGGCGTGCGCGCCGGTGCCGTCCTTGGCGTAGATCGTGCCGCGCTGGAAGACCTGGCGCTCCCCGCCGGCGACCCCCACCCGCCTGGAGGTCGGCAGCCCCGGCCGGCAGCCGATCGCGTCGTACTTCTGCCGGATCGAGCCGGTCACCTGGCGGTTGCGGTTGATCCACACCCGGTCGTCCTGCAGGCCGAGGGCGGCCCGCAGGGTGCCCCCGCCGATCGTCGCCCGGCCGTTGGTGCCCTTGACCACGATCGAGACGATCCGGCCGGAGACGCCCCGCACGGTGTTGCCGAACCCGGTGACCCGCCCGATGCCGAGGTGCAGCCGCTCGGTGACCTGGGCCGCGCCCATCTGGACCTTCCAGACCGCGTTCGGGTTGGCCGGGGTGAAGTCGCCGGGGTCGCAGACACCGCGGAGGTAAGGGATCGGCGGGCCGCCCCACACGTTCTCGTTGTTCTCGGTGTAGCCGCCGCTCGAGGACGTGTAGAACGCCTGGATCAGGTCGCCCTTGTAGGTCACCACGCGGCCGTCGGTGGCGTTCACGGCGGCGACCCAGCGCTCGCCCATGTCCCCGCCCTCCTTGTCGTAGCCCGCGTAGACCTGATCCAGCGAGCTCGCGTACAGGGCGCAGTTGCAGCCGGGGCGGTGCTGGCCCGAGAGCGCCACCTTCCGGAACGCGTACGTCCGCGCGGCGATGGCCTGGGCCTGGAGCGCGGGGCGGGGCCAGCTGCTGGGGACCTCGGCCAGCCCGTACAGGTAGGGCTGGGGCGCGATCGTGAGGATCAGGCGCATCGAGCACCTGGCGTCGCAGTTGGCGATGTTGAGCTCGATCCAGCCGCGGTTGTAGGTGTGACCCGCCTGGGGGACCTTGACCATCGCACCCTTGGGCTCGTACACGGCGAACAGGTCGGTGGCGGTGCCGCCGACGCCGTCGGCCACCCGCGTTCCCGAGCCGTCCAGGATCCGGTACGCGCCGCCCACCTGGGTCACGGTCCACGTCTCGCCGCGGGGGATGGTGGCGAGCGTGCTGCCGGGCTGTCGGTCGCCCAGCCGGAGGTCGACCGGTCCCCGCAGCGCCGTGAACGTGAGCTTCTGCCGGCCCTGCACGAGCCCGATCCGCAGCGCGGCCGGAGCGGAGCCGTCGTGGACGACCCGCGTTCCCGAGTAGAAGTGCGTGAGGATCCGGTCCCGCCCCCACCCCTCCTGCGCGAGCCCGTACGCCCCCCACTGCGACAGCCCCAGGCCGTGGCCCCAGCCGGAGCCGAAGAACGTGAACCGGTCCGCCGCGCGTGCCGTGCGGGCGCCGGGCGCGACCGACAGCAGCGCGGCGCACACCAGGACGACCAGAGCGATGGGGACCCTTCGGACCATGGCTGGTGAGGTTCGACGCGGGCGACCCGCACCCTAGCACATCGATCCGGATCGCTCAGACCGCTCCGTGCGGGCGCGGCCCCGAGGGGTCAGACCCGCTCGCCGGCGGAGATCCGGCCGCCCCGGAGCTCGAGGCCGGGGGCGACGCTCGCGCCCTCGGCCAGCGCGGAGTCCACCACGGTGGCCCCGGGCCCGACGGCCGACCGCGGTCCCAGGATCGACCCGACCACCCGGGCCCCGGCGCCGACGCTCGCGCCGGCGTGCAGGACGCTGTCATCGACCTGCGCGTCGGCGGCCACCGAGGCCCCTGCCCCCACCACGACCCACCGGCCGAGGTGCGCGCGGAGGTCGACCTCGGCGCCGTCGGCCACGTACGGGGCCGGGTACGGGGGCTCGAACCCCACCCGGCCCTCGAGGATGTCGAAGTGCGCCTGGAGGTACTGCTCGGGCGTGCCGAGGTCCAGCCAGTACGCGTCCGAGAGGAACCCGAACACGGGCCGGCCCGACGCGATCAGCGCCGGGAAGATCTCGCGCTCGATCGACAGCACCGTGCCGGACGGCCACTCACGGAGGATCCGCGGCTCGAGCACGTAGGTCCCGGCGTTGACGTCGCCGGGGACGAGCTCGGCCGGCTTCTCGAGGAACCCGCGCACGCGCCCGTCCGGCTCCGTCGGCACGAGCCCGAACGGTCGGGCGTCCTCCACGTGGTGGAGCGCGATCGTGGCCGCGGCGCCGCGCTCGCGGTGGGACGCGAGCATCGCGGTGAGGTCCAGATCGGTGAGGATGTCGCCGTTCAGCGCGAGCACCGGCTCGTCGTCCACGGCGCCGAGCGCGCTCACCACGGCGCCCCCCGTGCCGAGCGGCGCCTCCTCGGTGATCCACGTGATCGCGGGGTCGCCGTGCCGGCCCTCGATGAAGGCGTGGAACGTCGACTCGAGGTACGAGGACGACAGGATCACCTCGTGCACGCCGTGACGGGCCAGGTGGTCGAGCACGTGGTCCAGCGACGGCCGGTCCATCAGCGGCACCAGCGGCTTGGGGATCGTCTCGGTGATCGGACGCAGCCGCGTGCCCTCGCCGCCGACGAGCACGATGGCCCTCATCGGCCGGCCCCGTGGCGCCCGAGCCAGGCCCCGCGCGAGCGGAGCCACTCGACCTCGGCCCGCAGGCGGAGGACGAGCCATGCCGCCGGGAGCGTGAGCTTCCGCCAGCCGCCCGAGCGATGCTTGCGGTAGTAGCGGTAGATGCTGGCCGAGTGCCGGACCAGCGTGGCCCGCGACCGGCCGGTCGAGACGCCGATCGCGTGGAGGACCTCGACCTCGGGGGTGTAGAGCACGGTCCAGCCCGCCGCGCGCAGGCGCGTGGCGATGTCGAGCTCCTCCCCGTACAGCAGGAACGACTCGTCGAACCCGCCGACCGCCTCGAACGCCTTGCGGCGCATCAGCATGCACGCGCCGGAGACCCAGTCGACCTCGCGCTCGGTGGTCCGGTCCCAGCCGTCGAGGTGGTACCGCCGCGTGAACCGGTTGCCCGGCGCCACCGTCCCCAGGAACGCGTGCCCCACCGCGTCGGCCACGCTCGGGAACACCCGGCCGCTGGGGTACACCGTGCCGTCGAGGTTCCGGATCATGGGCCCGATCAGGCCGGCCGTGGGGTGGGCCTCGGCCACCCGCAGCAGGTCGGCCAGGGTGCCGGCCCACCACTCCGTGTCGGGGTTCAGGAACAGCAGGTACGGGGCGTCGGTCTCGCGGGCGCCCTGGTTCCACGCCGGCGAGAGGAAGCGGTTCACCGGGTTCTCGATCAGGCGGGCCCACGGATG
>JBHGAT010000202.1:0-4024 GCA_041946645.1 Candidatus Velamenicoccus archaeovorus
GAGAGCTTCACCGCGGCCATGCTCGTCCCCTACCTCGACGGGCACGGCCACGCGACGGGCACCACCGGGCTCAGCTACTTCCCGCCCGAGATCCTGGATCCCTGCGTGGTCCGCTTGGACGCCGAGGGCTTCCAGGTGCACGTCCACGCCATCGGCGATCGGGCCGTCCGGGAGGCCCTCGACGCGATCGAGGCCGCCCGCCGGGCCAACGGCATGAACGACAACCGGCACCACGTGGCCCACCTGCAGTTCGTGCACCCCGAGGACGTCGGCCGGTTCCGCCGGCTGGGCGTGGTCGCGAACGCCCAGCCGCTGTGGGCCTGCAACGACCCGCAGATGGTGGAGCTGACGATCCCGTTCGTCGACCCCGAGCGGCTGGGGTGGACGTACCCGTTCGGCAGCCTCGTCCGGTCGGGCGCGATGCTGGCCTTCGGCAGCGACTGGCCCGTGTCGAGCCCGGACCCGCTCGCCGAGATCCACGTCGCCGTGAACCGGATGATGCCGCCGGGCTACCGGTACGGCGAGCCCGACGCCGACGAGCAGCCGCTCCTGCCCGGCGAGCGGATCGACCTGCCGGCGGCGCTCGCCGCCTCCACCATCGGGTCGGCGTACGTGAACCACCTCGACGGCGTCACGGGCTCGATCGAGGTCGGCAAGCTCGCGGACCTGGCCGTGGTGGACCGCAACCTGTTCGAGCTGCCCCCCGAGCGTGTGGGCGAGGCGACCGTCGACCTGACGCTGGTCGACGGCGTGGTGGTCCACGAGCGCTCGTGACGCTCAGCCGAGCAGGTACCGGCGGCTGAGCGGGACCCGCGTCACCGGCTCGGCGCGGAGCGGCCGTCCGTCGAGCGTCACCGCGCCGTCCTCGGGCGAGACCTCGATCGGGGGGACGGCCGTGTTCGCGACCAGGTCGGCGCGAGAGAGACCGCGCGTGCCGCGCACGGGGACCACGCGCCGCCGGGTGCCGAGCCTCCGCGCGATCCCCGCCTCGGCCGCCGCCCGGGACGCGAACGTGACCGAGAGGGAGGCGCCGGCCCGACCGATCCCACCCCAGTCCGGACCGTACCGGGTCGGCTCCGCCAGGTGGACGCTCGCGTTGCCCTCGCCGATCGGACCCCAGGCCGTCACGCCGCCCTTCAGGACCACCGCCGGTCGCACGCCGAAGTGCGACGGGGTCCACAGGACGATGTCGGCCATCCGCCCGGGGGCGAGCGACCCGACCTGGTCGGAGATCCCGTGGACCCGGGCCGGCTCGACCGTGACCTTGGCCAGGTACCGGAGCACGCGCTCGTTGTCGTCCGACCCCTGGGGTGCGGAGGCCGCCGGTCGGAGCCGTCGCACGGACGGGATCTCCCACCCCGCCCCGTCGGCGGCGCGCCAGCGCTTCATCGCGTCCGCGAGCTGCCAGGTGCGGCGCACCGTCTCCCCGATCCGCCCCATCCCCTGCGAGTCGGAGTTGACGATGCTGATCGCGCCGAGCTCGTGGAGCGGCCCCTCGGCGGCCATGGTGGTCGCGCGCACCCGCTCCCGGGCCGCCGCGACGTCCTCGGGCAGCGCCGGGTTGCCCTCGTGCACGATCAGGATCATGTCGGGATGCTCGGCCAGCGCCGAGCGCGCGAACGGCAGCGTGGGGGTCGTGGACGAGCAGATCACGTTCGGCTCCCGGACGATCCCGATGAGGTCCGGCACGTGCCCGCCTCCGGCTCCCTCCACGTGGTACGCGTGCACGGTCCGACCCGCGATGGACTGGACCGTGCCGGAGAGGTCGCACGACTCGTTCAGCCCGTCGGTGTGCAGGCACACCGCGACGTCGTGCGCATCGGCCGCGCGGAGCGTCGCGTCGACGATCTCCGGGTAGGCGCCCCAGTCCTCGTGGATCTTCAGGCCGATCGCCCCCGCCTCCAGCAGCGCGTCGAAGCCTCCGTCGGCGTCGGTCCTGGCGCTGGCCTGGAGGCCGACGTTCACCGGCAGGTCCTCGAACGCCTCCAGCGTGCGGAGCATCCGGGAGGGGGGCTCCTCGAACCCCGCGGTGATCAGCGTCGTGACGCCCGCGCTCAGGGCCTCGGGCACCAACCGGGGCGAGAGCAGGTGCACGTGGCTGTCGATGGCCCCGGCCGTGGCGATGAGGCCCCGCGCCGGGATGGGCCACGTGTGCGGGCCGATCGTGAGGTCGACCCCGCCGGTGATGTCGGGGTTGCCGGCGCGCCCGATCCCGGCGATCCGCCCGTCCTTGATGCCGATATCGGCCTTGAGGATGCCGAGCAGCGGATCGATCACGACGACCCCGCCGATCACGGCGTCCAGCTCGCTCTCGCGGGGGGCGCGGTCCTGCTGGGTCATCCGCGAGCGGAGGTCCTTCGCGTACCCCCAGTGCGGCTCGTCCCCCAGAGCCGTCAGGTCCTCCTCCACGCGGACCCACAGGTCGGTGTCGGCCAGCCGGACCCGATCGCCGGTGGTCGGCCCGTAGCGGATCGCGTACTCCTGCCGCGAGATCCTCAACGCGTCTCGTCCTTCCCGTACCGCACCAGGACCACCTCCCGCGTCTCCCCCGGCCCCCACCGGAGCTGGTCGCCGGCCGGCAGGTCCAGCCGGAACCCCCGTGCCGCCTCGCGGTCGAACTCCAGGGCCGGGTTGGTCCGCCAGAACGGGTAGTGCGACGACACGCGGACCGGGCGACGGGACGCGTTGCGGACGATCAGGCGGAGCCGCTCGCGGTCCGGGGTGAGCTCGATCTGGCCGCCCGCCGTGACGACCGCACCGGGACCGGCGGCGGACGGGGCGCCGAAGGGCTCGCGCAGCACGATCAGCCTGGTCCCCTCCTCCAGCAGGACCTCGACCCGGATCTCCGGGACCAGGTCCGCGACGCCGTCGATCAGCTGCTCGGGACGGAGCGCCGAGCGGCCGGCCTCCGCGACCTCCTCGAACGACGCGCCCGCGCGGGCCGCCATGTGCATCTCGTCGCAGACCAGGGCGACCGCCTCCGGCGCGTTCAGCCGGAGCCCCCGCTCGAGCGTCCGCCGGGCCAGCTCGGCGGCCTGGAAGATCCGCAGCCGCTCCCGGTCCTTGGGTCCGAGCTGCACCGCCGTGCCCCGCTCAGCTCGCGAACGGGCCGTCGGGGATCTGCTGGGTGATGCAGTGCGGACCCCCACCGCCGAACGACAGGATCGCGCCCGGGACGGGCACCACCTCGCGCTCCGGGAAGGCCGCGCCGATCCGCGCGAGCGCCTCCTCGTCCTGCGGCACGCCGCCGGTCGGGACGATCACGCCGCCGTTCACCAGGTAGAGGTTCAGGTACGGGATCGAGACCGGTCCGTACCCCTCGACCTCGACCGAGGCGGTCACGGGGACCTCGAGCACCTCGAACGAGCGGCCGCGGGCGTCGCGAGCCGCGGCCAGGCGCTCCGCGTTCGCGTCACCGAGCGGCGCGTCGGGGTCGCTCGGGTCCTTCGGGTGGAGCAGCATCACGCAGCCAGGACGCACCACCTGGGCCACGCCGTCGATGTGCCCGTCGGTGTCGCGATCGTCGGCCATCCCGTTCGGGAGCCAGACGATGGTCTCGACGCCGAGGAAGTCCCGGAGGGTGTGCTCGATCTGCTCCCGGGACAGCTGCGGGTTCCGGTTGGGGTTGAGCAGGCACCGCTCGGTGGTGAGCAGCGTCCCCTCCCCGTCGACGAAGAACGAGCCACCCTCGAGCACCATCGGCGCCTCGTACCGCCGCACGCCGAACGCCTCGGCCAGGAGCGCCGGCACGCGCGCGTCCCGGTCGTAGGGCAGGTACTTCTCGCCCCACGAGTTGAACCGGAAGTGGACCATGGCGACCTCGCCCCGATCGTCGGTGACGAAGATCGGACCGTTGTCCCGGATCCAGGAGTCGTCGATGGGCAGCTCGAGCGGCTCGACGCCGGACCCGCAGCGGTCGCGGACCTCTCGCGCCGTGCCCGGGAGGCACACCATCGTGACCGGCTCGAACGACGCGACCGCCCGGGCCACGGCCGCGTAGTCGTCCTTGGCCCGCTCGAAGTGG
>JBHGAT010000203.1:0-4018 GCA_041946645.1 Candidatus Velamenicoccus archaeovorus
AGGCTGAAGCTCGTTCTCGGGGCGGGGTGCAAATCCCCACCGGCGGTGAGAGTCCGCGACCCCCCGGCAGCCGGCCGGGGGTGGACCCGGTGAGATCCCGGGACCGACCGTGAGAGTCGGGATGGGAGAGGACGGGTGGTTCGCCGGACGGCGACGCGTCGCGTCGCGCCGGCTCTGCCCTCGTTCCCCCTGCGCCGCGTCCCGTGTGAGGTGGCACGTGGACGATCGCGCGTACGTGGAGCGGGCCCTTGGGCTCGCGGAGCGGGGCCGGGGGATGACCTCGCCCAACCCCATGGTCGGCGCCGTCGTGGTGGCCGACGGCCGGATCGTCGGGGAGGGCCACCACGAGGGACCCGGTCTCCCGCACGCCGAGGTCGTCGCGCTGCGGCAGGCGGGCGAGCGGGCCCGCGGCGCGACCCTCTACACCACGCTCGAGCCGTGCGACCACTTCGGACGGACCCCGCCGTGCACCCAGGCCATCGTCGCCGCGGGCGTGGCACGCGTGGTGGCCGCGGCCGGCGATCCCAACCCCATCGTGAACGGCCGCGGGTTCGCCGCGCTGCGCGAGGCGGGGATCGAGGTCCGTGCGGGGATCCTGGCCGAGCTCGCCGAGCGCCAGAACGAGGCCTACGTCAAGCACGTCCGGACCGGCCTCCCCTTCGTCACGTGGAAGATGGCCGCCTCGCTCGACGGCAAGGTCGCGGCGCGCGACGGCAGCTCGCGGTGGATCACCGGCCAGGCCGCCCGCCGCGACGTCCACCGCCTCCGCGGCTGGTCGGACGCGATCGTCGTGGGCGCCGGCACGGCCCTGGTCGATGACCCCTCGCTCACCGTCCGCGACCCCGAGTACCGGGGCCGGCCGCCGCTCCGGGTCCTGGTCGACGCCCGCGGGCGGGTGCTCGAGACCGGCGACCTGTTCGACGATCAGGCGCCCACGCTGGTCGCCACCACCGAGCTCGCCCCGCGCGAGCGGCGCGAGGCGTGGCGCTCGCGGGGCGCCGAGGTCGTGGCGTACGAGCCCGATGACGGGCTGGTGCCGATCGGCGCGCTGGTGCGCGACCTCGGCAAGCGCGACGTCCAGGGCGTGCTGCTCGAGGGCGGCCCCACGCTCGCGTGGGCGGCCCTCCAGGAGGGTGTGGTGGACAAGGTGATCGTGTACCTGGCGCCGAAGCTGATCGGGGGCGAGGAGGCGCCCACGGTCCTCGGGGGCCGCGGGTTCGCGCCGGTCTCGGCGGCGCTGGACCTGCGGGTGACGTCCTTCGACGCGCTCGGCGCCGACCTCAAGGTGGAGGCCTATGTTCAGCGGGATCGTTGAGGAGCGGGGCACGGTCTCGGCGGTCGAGCCGCATCGCCTCGTCGTGGGCTGCCGGACCGTCGCCGCCGACTCCGAGGTCGGCGCGTCGGTCGCCGTGAACGGCGTCTGCCTCACGGTGGTCGAGCGCACGGACGTGACCCTCGCGTTCGACGTCTCGGAGGAGACGCGGCGCCGGACCGCGCTCGGCCGCCTGTCGGCGGGCGACCCGGTCAACCTGGAGCGGGCGGTCACCCTGCTGACGCGGCTCGGGGGTCACCTGGTGCAGGGGCACGTCGACGGCGTGGGCGAGGTGACCGGGTTCGAGCGCGACGGGGACGGCGGCGCGTGGCTCCGCGTGCGGGTCCCGCCCGAGCTCCGCCGCTACGTGGTGGAGAAGGGCTCGGTCGCCGTCGACGGCGTGAGCCTCACCGTGGCGGCACCGCCGGACGAGGGGTTCGCGGTGGCCCTGATCCCGCACACGCTGGCCGCCACCACCCTCGGCGAGACCGAGGTGGGCGACCGCGTGAACATCGAGGTGGACGTGATTGCGAAGTACCTGGAGCGGCTCGTGAGCGAGCCCGGCGACGGGGGCCGGGCCGAGACGATGGAAGGAACGGTGCAGGGGTGAACGAGACGGAAGCGACCGCGGCACCCGGCGTGTTCGCGACGATCGACGAGGCGATCGACGACATCCGGGCCGGCCGCATGGTGATCGTCGTCGACGACGCCGATCGCGAGAACGAGGGCGACTTCATCATGGCCGCCGAGAAGGTCACGCCCGAGGCCATCAACTTCATGGTCACCCACGGCCGGGGCATCGTGTGCATGCCGGTGACCGCGGAGCGGCTCGACCGGTTGGGGATCCCGCTGATGGTGACCCGCAACAACGAGAGTCACGGGACGGCCTTCGCGGTGTCGATCGACATCAAGGGGCGCACCACCACCGGCACCAGCGCGTACGACCGCGCCGCCACCGTGCTGGCCATCACCGACCCGGAGCTCACCCACGACGACATCCGGATGCCCGGTCACGTGTTCCCGCTGATGGCCCAGGAGGGCGGCGTCCTCAAGCGGGCCGGCCACACGGAGGCGGCGGTGGACCTGGCCCGGCTGGCCGGGCTCCAGCCGGCCGGGGTGCTCTGCGAGGTGCTGCACCCCGACGGCTCGATGGCGCGCCTGCCCGACCTGGTCGGGGTGGCCCGGGAGCACGGGCTCAAGCTGATCTCGATCGCCGACCTGATCGAGTACCGCCGGCGGCGGGAGAAGCTGGTCCGGCGGGTGGCCGAGGCCACGATCCCCACCGCGTACGGCGAGTTCCGTGCGCTGGCCTACGAGAGCGCGGTCGAGGGCATGACGCACCTCGCGCTGGTGCGGGGCGAGGTCGGCGACGGCGAGGACATCCTGGTGCGGGTCCACTCCGAGTGCCTGACCGGGGACGTGTTCGGCTCGCTCCGGTGCGACTGCGGGGCGCAGCTCGACGTGGCGCTCGAGCGGGTGGCCCGGGAGGGCCGCGGGGTGGTCCTGTACATGCGGGGCCACGAGGGCCGGGCCATCGGCCTCACCCACAAGCTCCGCGCCTACCAGCTGCAGGAGCAGCAGGGGCTGGACACGGTGGAGGCCAACGAGGAGCTGGGGTTCCCGCCCGACCCGCGCGACTACGGCACCGGCGCGCAGATCCTCGTGGACCTGGGGGTGCGCTCGATGCGCCTCCTCACCAACAACCCGTCCAAGCGGGCCGGGCTGGAGGGCTACGGCCTGTCGATCCTCGAGCGGGTCCCCATCCTCACCGAGCCCACCCCCGAGAACATCGGCTACCTGCGGACCAAGCGGCGCAAGCTGGGGCACCTCCTGGAGCACCTGGACGACGGCGACCCCGCGTGGGCCGGGCTCACGGTGCCCTCGGGCACCGAGGGGGTCTGATGGCCGAGCTCCGCGGCGACGCGGCCGGTGAGGGACGCCGGGTCGCCGTGGTCGCCTCGCGGTTCAACGAGATCGTCGTGCGCAAGCTCCTCGGAGGCGCCCTCGACGCGCTCCGCGCCAACGGCGTGGCCGAGGACGACGTCGACGTGGCGTGGGTCCCCGGGGCCTTCGAGCTGCCCCTCGTGGCGGGCCGGCTGGCCGCCGGCGGCGGGTACCACGCCGTGGTCTGCCTGGGGGCGGTGATCCGGGGCGAGACGCCGCACTTCGATCACGTGGCCACGCAGGCCGCGACGGGGATCCGCCGGGCGGGGCAGGACTCCGGGGTCCCCGTGATCTTCGGCGTGCTCACCGCGGACACGTTCGAGCAGGCCATGGACCGGGCCGGGGGCCGGCACGGGAACAAGGGGTGGGACGCCGCGCTGGCCGCGCTCGAGATGGCTTCCCTGCTCGACCGCCTGCCGGAAGGGGGGTCGCGATGATCGTCGACAAGCCGTGGGGACGCGTGGTGACGTACGCGCTCAACCAGCCGGCCTCGGTCCGCGTGATCACGGTGGAGCCGGACCAGGAGACCAGCATCCATCACCACCAGATGCGCGACGAGGTGTGGGTCGTGCTCGACCCCGGGCTCACCCTGCAGATCGGCGACCGGACGGTGGAACCCGACGCCGGCGAGGAGTTCATGGTCGCCGCCGAGACCGAGCACCGCATCGCGAACCACGGCGACGTGCGGGGGCGCGTCCTCGAGATCGCCTACGGGTACACGACCGAGGACGACACCCAGCGGCTGCAGGACGACTACGGGCG
>JBHGAT010000204.1:0-4009 GCA_041946645.1 Candidatus Velamenicoccus archaeovorus
CTCCGCGCCTCCAATGCCCTCCCGTCGGCCCTGATGGACTACGCGCCGGACTACGAGCGGGGGCGCCGGATCCTCCTGGAGGGCATCGAGCTCTCGCGACGGTCTGGGCGGCGCGATCACGAGGCGTGGCTGTGGTCGAACGTGGGCAACTACGCGTTCGACCAGGGCCGGATCGACGAGGTCGAGCGCGCCGGGCAGACGTGCATCGAGATCGGCCGGTCGCAGTCGTACCCGTACGGCGTGGGCGCGGGCTCCATGCTCCTCGGCCAGGCCGCGTTCCTCCGGGGCGACCTGGACGCCGCGCAGCGCTGGGCCGACCAGGCGGTCCGGACGCTGGACGCCCACGAGGAGGTGCAGGCCGCGCCCTACCAGTACACGCTGCTCGGATGGATCGCCCGGGCCCGGGGCGACGACGAGACGGAGATGCGGTGCTACCTCGAGGGCCTCGGGCTGGCCGGCGACAACCTGATGGGGGGGATGGTCGACGAGCTCCTCGGCGAGATCGTGCGCGGGCTCGCCCACCGCGGGCACGTCTCCGAGGCCGGACCGTACCTCGAGCAGCTCCGCTCGGCAGCGCCGGGCCGGCCCAACGCGGAGGCGTTCCTGTGGTGGGGGGAGGGAGCCGTTGCGGACGATCCGGCGGGGCGAGAGACGAAGCTCGGCGCGGCGGCTGAGCGGTTCCGGGAACTGACGCGTCCGATCGACGAGGCGCGATGCCTGCTGGACCTCGCGCTGGCCGGCTCGGATCCGGCGTCCAACCTGGAGCGGGCCCGAACCCTGCTCACCGGCTGTGGCGCCGAGGTGTACCTCCGTGCCTCGATGAGCGGTTGATGGAGTCCCGGACTCGGTCCATCGCGGCGCTATCCGGTCGCCGTGGAACGGTGGACCGAGCTCAGCCGACCGGGAGCCGGCCCTCGACCGTGGTCCCGCCGCCCGGTGAGGACCAGATCGTGAGATCGCCGCCGAGCGCCGAGATGCGGTCGACCATCCCCTGGAGCCCCATGCCGGGGGAGGCCGAGCGGCGGTCGAACCCGGCGCCGTCGTCGGTCACGCGGAACACCACGCGGTCGCCCTCGCGGGCCAGCTCGATCCGGATCCGCTCAGCCTCGGCGTGCTTCACGGCGTTCTGGAGGGCCTCGAGGGCGCAGAAGTACACGGCCGCCTCCAGCTCCGGGGCGAACCGGCCGACGCCCGCCGCATCGATCTCCACCGCGACCGGGCCCTTGGCGGCCTGGGCCGAGAGCGCGGCGGCCGGCCCCTCGTCCACCAGCACGGCCGGGTAGATGCCTCGGGCCAGGTCGCGGAGCGTCTGGTTGGCCTCGCGCGCGTCCTCCTGGATCTCCTCGAGCAGCCGCCCCGCCGCGCCCGGGTCCTGCTCGAGCCTGGCCCTGGCCAGGCCGGCCTTGACCGCCAGCGCCACGAGCTGCTGCTGGGCGCCGTCGTGCAGGTTGCGCTCGAGCCGGCGGCGCTCGGCGTCCTGCGCCGTCACGATCCGCTGGCGCGAGGCGCGGAGGTCGTCCATCCGCTCGACCAGCTCCTGGGTGAGCCGGACGTTGCGGAGGACCAGCCCGGCCTCGGCCGCGAGGGTCCGGGCAAGGGACGCCTCGGTCGCGCTCGGGCGCTCGCCCTCGGGCTTGGTGAACGACAGCGCGCCGAGCAGCTCGCCCCGGTCGAACACCGGCAGGAACGTGGCCGCACCGTCCCGCGGCGTCGCCGTGCCGTCGACCACCAGCAGCGGCGGGACGTCGGCGTGGGCGTGGGGCGGCCACACCGCGCTCACCGCGAGCTCGTCACCGTGGCGGAGCCACACGACCGCGTGGGCCGCGGCCGTTCCCTCGGCCAGCGTTCGCGCCATCGCCGGGAGCAGGTCGGGCGTGGCCAGGGTCCCCCCGATCCGCTCGGCGAACGCGGCCAGGGCCTCGTAGGGCGAGGTCCGCTGGCCGAACACCAGCCGGTTGGCCAGCCGGTGCGCGCGCGACCGGACCGGCTGGAACGCGACCGCCACGACCGCCGTCGCCGCCAGCGACAGCGTGAGGTTGGGGGACGCGGTCCCGCCGACCAGCGAGCCGACCCCGGCCACGATGGCCACGTACACGACCGTGATGAACACCGCCAGGACCGCCACCACGATCGAGCGCACCAGCACGGTCGAGGCCCCGAACAGCCGGTGACGCAGCATGGCCACGGTGAACGCGATCGGGAGCGGCGCCGCCACGATCCAGAACGCCGGCACGCCGTACAGGTCGTAGAGCAGCCCCGCCGTGCCCGACGTGAGGACGAGCCCCGGCAGGTACACCGCGGAGTACCCCACGCACGCCGCGAACACCGCGATCACCACGATCCGGGTCTGCCGTCGCTGCTCGGCGTCCGCGTGCGAGCGGTACCGGAGGATCTGCGCGAGCAGCCCGACCCCCCAACCGCCCAGCATCAACCACAGGAACGCCGGGACGCTCGCGTCGAACGGATCGATCAGGCTGAGCCGGGCGTCGGGGACGAAGGTGAGCACCACCGCGTACGCGGCCCACACCATGGCCACCGCGGGAGCCCACCGTGGCACGAAGCGGCCGTCGGGGAAGACCTGGAAGAACAGGACCGCCAGGAACAGGCCGCAGAACTGCAGCGCGGTCTGGAGCACCCACCACGGGCCCGGGAGGTGGAGGGCGTCCGCCGTCGGCGTGACCCACACGGCGTACGTGAACAGCGTGGCGGCGAACAGGACGGCCGTGCGCTTGCGCAGCTGCCCCGACAGGATCGAGACGCCGACGATCGCGAACGCCAGGACGAACCAGATCTCGAGCGCGAGGACCAGGGCCGCGTAGGGCCGTGGCGAGGGGAACAGGACCGAAGAAGCCCCGGGGTGGAGCTCGGCCTGACGGGCCGCCGCACGTCCGGCCAGCGCGACCAGCGACCGGTACCGGGACGGGATGGCCGCCAGGAACAGCACGGCGTCCGCCAGGGCCACGGCCACCAGCACGGACCGAACCACCGGGACCGAGCGGGCGCGCGCTCGGGCTCCGTCCACCGCCGAGACGCCATCCATGCGGTCCCCCAGGCCACCGCGGGCTGCGGTCGAGCGACGATAGCAGGCCCCTTCCGCCCGGGGGAAGCGCGGTGGGGGGGACCCTGTCGATGCGGCTGCGTCCCGTTCGTGTAGAGGTTGAAGAGCGGCGACCGCCGCTCCCCGAGCGACGAGGAGGGATCCCGCAGGCGGAAGATCACCGCCGTCGAGGACGTCACCCTCGACGGCTGGAACGATGGGGGTCGAGCAGCCCTCGACCACGACCATGAAGGAGGCAGTGCGATGACCCAGTACCTGCTCAGCGTGTACCAGCCCGACGGCGAGACCCCGCCGCCCGAGGTGCTCGAGCCGATCGTCCGGGACGTCGAGGCGGTGGATCGCGAGATGCGCGAGGCCGGCGCGTGGGTGTTCGCCGGCGGGCTCCACGCTCCGACCACGGCCACGGTGGTCCGGGACTCCGGCGGCGAGGTCCTGATGACCGACGGGCCGTACGTGGAGGGCAAGGAGCACCTCGGCGGGTTCAGCATCGTCGAGGCGCAGGACCTGGACGCTGCGCTCGCGTGGGGGGCCAAGCTGGCCCGGGCCACCCGGTTGCCCATCGAGGTGCGGCCGTTCATGGACGAGCCGCCGGCCTGAGTCGCCGGCCATGACGGCCACGGCCACGACCGCCGACGTCGAGCGGGTCTTCCGCCAGGAGCACGGCCGGGCCGTGGCCGTCCTGGTCCGCACGTTCGGCGACATCGACGTGGCGGAGGAGGCCGTCCAGGAGGCGTTCGCGGCCGCGCTCGAGCGGTGGCCGAGCACCGGGCTGCCGCCGAGCCCGGCGGGGTGGATCGTCACGACCGCCCGGAACCGGGCCATCGACCGGCTCCGTCGGGAGGCCTCGCGCGCCGACCGGCAGGCCCAGGCCGCCCTGCTCCACGCCCGCGACGAGCCGCCCGAGGAGGGTCCCGTGCGCGACGACCGGCTCCGCCTGATCTTCACCTGCTG
>JBHGAT010000205.1:0-7396 GCA_041946645.1 Candidatus Velamenicoccus archaeovorus
GCCCCGGGGAGGCAGGGCACGTGCCGGGCCACGTCCCACAGGCGGGTCCGCCGGGGATCGATCACCACCACCGTGGCCCCGTGCCGGCGGACCGCCTTGCGGATCCGCAGGTGCAAGATCGGCACCTCCTGCTCGGCGTCGAGACCGACCGCCACGATGACCTTGGCCCGCTCGACGTCGCGGTACGTGACCGAGAGCGAGCCGGCGGCGGCCAGGCGCTCGGCCAGGCCGCCCCCCAGGTGGCGGCGGTGGTCCAGGTCGTTGGTCCGGAACGCCGTCCGGGCCAGCTTGGAGAGCGCGTAGGCGTCCTCGTCGGTCAGGCGGCCGCCGGTCAGGAAGGCCACGCGCCCACCCTGCGACCAGCCGGCCACGGCCCGGAACACCTCGTCGAAGGACGCCGGTTCCAGCCCCCGGTCGCGGATCAGCGGGGTCGTCACCCGGTCGTCGGTGTCGGCGTACCCGAACGCGAACCGCCCCTTGTCGCAGAGCCAGGCGTCGTTCACCTCGACGTGGTCGCGGGCCAGGACCCGGACCACCCGGCCCCGGCGAGCGTCGACCTTGAGGTTGCAGCCGGCCGAGCAGTGGGAGCAGATCGTGTCGGCGCTGTGGATGTCGAAGGGCCGGGCCACGAAGCGGTACGTCGTCGCCGTGAGCGCCCCCACGGGGCAGATCTGGATCGTGTTGCCGGAGAAGGGCGACCGGAAGTCCTCCCCGGCCGAGATGGCGACCTGCTGCCCAGCACCACGGGCGAACATCTCGATGAACCGGTCGCCGGGGATCTCGTCGCAGAAGCGCGTGCACCGGGTGCAGAGCACGCAGCGCTCGCGGTCGAGGTTCACGAGCGGAGACAGCGGGATGGGCTTCTCGTAGACGCGCTTGGGCTCGACGTAGCGGCTCTCCCCGGGGCCGTAGGCCATCGTCTGGTCCTGGAGCGGGCACTCGCCGCCCCGGTCGCAGATCGGGCAGTCGAGCGGGTGGTTGATCAGGAGGAACTCGAGGTTGGCGATCTGCCCCTCGTGTGCCGTCTCCGAGGTGTTCTGGGTGTGGACGACCATGCCGTCCGCGACCTCGGTGGTGCAGGAGGTGAAGAGCTTGCGCTGCCCCTCGATCTCCACGTAGCACTGCCGGCACGCCCCCACCGGCTCGAGGAACGGGTGGTCGCAGAAGCGCGGGATCTCGATCCCGAGCTGCTCGGCCGCCCGGATGATCACCGTGCCCTTCGGGACGGTCACCTCCTTGCCGTCGATCGTGAGCGTCACGGTCTGGGGGCGGTCGCTCACGGCAGGACCTCGGTCACGTCCATCCACTCCGGCTCCGCCGCAGCGTGCGGCACCTCCTCGCCGGGCTCCTCGCCGAGGCCGGTGGCCACCGTGGGACCCTTGCCGGTCACGGGGCAACGGTGCTGGGCGACGTGCTGCTCGTACTCGTCGCGGAAGTACGTGAGCGAGGACGAGATCGGCGACACCGCGCCATCCACCAACGCGCAGAACCCCCGGAACAGCATGTTGCGGCACTGGTCGTCGAGGAGCGTGAGGTCCTCCCTGCGGCCGAAGCCGGCCTCGATCCGCCCGAGCACCCGGACCACCCACCACGTGCCCTCGCGGCAGGGCGTGCACTTGCCGCACGACTCGTGGGCGTAGAACTGGCTCAGCCGCCGCACGACCTCGACCATGCAGTCGGTCTCGTCGCACACCATGATCGCGCCGGTCCCGAGCAGCGACCCGGCGGCCTGGATGTCCTCGAAGTCCAGACGAACGTCGAGGTGCTCCGCGGTGAGGAACGGCGTGGACGAGCCCCCCGGCGTCCACGCCTTCAGGCGCTTGCCGCCGAGGACGCCCCCCGCGAGGCCCTCGATCACCTCCCGGGCCGGCGTCCCCAGCGGGGCCTCGTAGTTGCCGGGTCGCTCGACCTTGCCCGAGACCGAGAAGATCTTGGTGCCGGGCGACTTCTCGGAGCCGAACCCCTTGAACCAGTCGGCGCCGCGCTCGAGGATGTGCGGCACGTTGGCCAGGGTCTCCACGTTGTTGATCAGCGTGGGGCTCGCGTACAGCCCCTCGACCGCGGGGAACGGCGGACGCAGGCGAGGCTGGCCGCGGAAGCCCTCGAGCGAGGACAGCAGGGCGGTCTCCTCGCCGCAGATGTACGCCCCCGCGCCCCGGTGGATCACCACGTCGAGGTCGTAGCCGGTCCCGAGGATGTCCTTGCCCAGGAAGCCCTTGGCGTACGCCTCCGCCACGGTCCGCTCGAGGATCGCGCCGGGCCACACGAACTCGCCCCGGCAGTAGATGAACGCGGTGTGGCTCTGCACGGCGTACGCCGCGATGACGGCGCCCTCCAGGAACTGGTGGGGATCGCGCTCGACCAGCTCGCGGTTGTTGTAGGTGCCGGGCTCGGACTCGTCGAAGTTCACGACCAGGTACGTGGGCTTGCCGGTGTCCTGGGGCACGAACGACCACTTCACCCCGGTCGGGAAGCCCGCGCCGCCGCGTCCCCGGAGCCCCGAGGCCTTGACCTCGTCGATCACCTCCTGCGGGGTCATCGTGAGCGCCTTGCGCAGGCCCTGGTAGCCGCCGGTCTCCAGGTACCGATCGATCCACACGGTGCCCGGCTCGTTCCAACGGCCGGTCAGCACGATGGGCCGCTCGCTCACGGGACCAGTTCCTCCGGGGGCAAGCCGGCCAGCGCGCGCGACATCCGCCTGAAGTCGCCGGGGAAGGCGCCACGGGACGGCGCCGGCTCCTCCCCCCGCCGGAGCGCGTCGATCAGCTCGGTCACGCGCTCGGGCGTGGTGCGGTCGTAGTTGACGAAGTTGATCGTCAGCACCGGCGCAGCATCGCAGGCCGCGAGGCACTCCTCCTCGTGCACGGTGAACAGGCCGTCGTCGGAGACGTCGGCCCCCTCGGCCACGCCGGCGGCGCGCTGCGCCGCCTCGAGCACGTCTCGCGCGCCCCGCAGCGCGCAGGGCAGGTTGGTGCACACCGAGATCACGTGCCGGCCCGTCGGAGCCAGGCGGATCATCGTGTAGAACGTGGCCACGGCTTCGACCTCGGCCGTGGTGATGCCCAGCAGGTCGGCCACCTCCGCAAGCCCATCGCGCGTGACCCGGCCCTCCACCGATTGCACGAGGTACAGCAGCGGCATGATCGCCGACCGCTCGCGACCGGCCGGGTAGCGGGCCTTGATCCGCTCGGCGTCCTCGCGGAGCTCGGGGGTGAGCACCGGTCGGCGCTCCGGCCCGGGTTCGGGCCGGAGCTCGCCCCCGGCCTCGGGTCGGGGCTGAGGTCGGCGCTCGTCCATCAGCGGTCCACCCCGCCCATCACGGGGTCCGCGCTGGCCACCACGGCGATCACGTCGGCGACCAGCCCGCCCGCGACCATCGAGGGCACGGCCTGGAGGTTCACGAACGAGGGATCGCGGATCTTCACCCGGTACGGCTCGTGCCCGCCATCGGAGACCACGTACATGCCGAGCTCGCCCCGCGGCCCCTCCACCGGCTGATACACCTCGCCGGCCGGGACCGAGACGCCCTCCGTCACCATCTTGAAGTGGTGGATCAGCGCCTCCATCGACTCCTCCATGATGTGGCGGATGTAGCGCTCGGCGTTGCCGATCCCGTCGGGCCCGACCTCGAGCTGCGCCGGCCAGCGGACCTTCGGGTCCTCCACCATCACGGGGCCCGGCTCCAGGCGGTCCAGGCACTGCTCGACGATCCGCAGCGACTGCTTCATCTCCTCGACCCGGACCTCGTACCGCGCGTAGCAATCGGCCTCGAGCCGGGTGATCACGTCGAACTCGTAGGTCTCGTACCCGCAGTAGGGCTCGTCGCGCCGGAGGTCCAGGGGGACGCCGGCCGCGCGGAGCATCGGGCCCGTCACGCCGAGGCGCAGGGCATCCTCGGCGCCCAGGACGCCGACGCCGCGGTTGCGCTCGAGCCAGATGGGGTTCTGCGACAGGATGTCCTCGTACTCGCCGATCCGGCGTACGCGAGCTCGTTGAAGAACGGCGAGAGGTAGTCGGCCCGCGTCACGTACGTGACCCCCTGCTGCCACGTGCGGTACTCGCAGTTCTTCTCGATCCCGGTATGCAGGTAGCCGATGATCGGACGGCAGGAGACGACCTCCTCGCCGTCGAGCTCCAGGAGCAGCCGCAGGACGCCATGCGTCGACGGGTGCTGCGGACCCATGTTGATGAGCATGGTCTCCTGCCGGAGCTCGCCGGTCGTGGTGAGGTCGACGTGCTCGGGATCGCGCTCGGTCTCGGCCCTCACGTGGTCCTCCGATCGACCGGCGGGATGAAGGCGCCCTTGTAGCGCGTGTCGACCCCGCCGAGCTCCTCGGTCTTGCGCAGGGGATACCCCTCCCACCCCTCCGGCAGGAGGATCCGACGCAGGTCCGGATGGCCGTCGAACACGATCCCGTAGAGGTCGAAGACCTCGCGCTCGTGCCAGTCGGCCGTGGGGAAGAGCTCCGTCACCGTGGGCACCCCGGGGTCGTCCTCGGGCACGCCGACCTTCACGCGGAGGCGGTGATGGTGGCGGCCGGAGCTCAGCTCGTAGCTCACCCAGAACCGGGGCTCGCGGCCCGGCCAGTCCGTGGCCGTCACGCTCGCCAGCGCGTCGAGCTCGAGCTCGGGGTCGTCCCGGAGGGCCCGGAGGGTCTCGAGCAGCTCCGAGCGGTCGACGACGACGGTGGCCTCGCCGCGCGCCACCACGACGTCGGCGTGCCGGTCCCGGACGCGGTCGGCCAGCTCGGCGACGATCACTTGAACCGCCCCTGCGTCCGGACCTTCTCGTGGAGCCGGAGGATCCCGTACATCAGCATCTCGGGCTTGGGGGGGCAGCCTGGGACGTAGATGTCGACCGGGACGATCGTGTCGACCCCCTGGACCACGGCGTAGTTGGTGAACATGCCGCCGGCCGACGCGCACACGCCCATCGAGATGACCCACTTGGGCTCGGGCATCTGGTCGTAGACCGTCCGCAGCACCGGGGCCATCTTCTGGGCCACGCGCCCCGCGACGATCATCAGGTCGGCCTGGCGGGGCGAGGCCCGGAACAGCTCCATCCCCCAGCGCGACAGGTCGTAGTCCCCGGCACCGGTGGCCATCATCTCGATCGCGCAACAGGCGAGACCGAACGTGACCGGCCACATCGACTGCTTGCGCGCCCACCGCACCGCCTTGTCGAGCGTCGTGAGCAGGATGCCCCGGCGGACCTCCTCCTCGGTCTCCTCCGGCGCCCGCTCGCGGAAGCCCGGGAGCCGCTCAACCGGCACGGACGACCTCCTCCGGGTGCTGCGCCCGGCCGGCGAGCGCGGCCGACGTCCGGGCGCCGCGGCGGGGGCGCTCCCAATCCAGCCCCCCGCTGCGCCACACGTACACGTACGCGACGAAGACGAGCGCGATGAACACCACCATCTCCACCAGCCCGAAGAGCCCCAGGCGGCGGAAGCCGACCGCCCACGGGAAGAGGAAGATCGTCTCGATGTCGAAGATGATGAACAGCATCGCCACCACGTAGAACTTGACGCTGAACCGCTCGCCCCGGGGCAGCCGCTCGGGCTCGATCCCGCACTCGTAGGGCGCGAGCTTGGCCGGCGTGGGGCGATGGGGCCGGAGGGCCGCGGAGACCGCCAGCGACGCCGCCGCGAACACCAGGGCCAGCCCCCCCAGGATCACGATCGGGAGGTACTCCGACAGCACACGCTCCTCCTCACGACGCCGGCATCAGCCGGACGAGGGTATCCATCAGCCGGTCCTGGACGTCGCCCCCGGGCCCGTCGGTGAGGTTCCCCATCACCCGGAGGAGGAACCGCATCAGCCGCTCCCGGGGCAGTCCGTAGTCGGTCAGCATCCGCATCACCGTGGGGTGCCCGATCACTCGGACGAAGGCTCGTCCCGCCGTGAAGTACCTACCGTATCGCTCGTGCAGCAGTGTGGGGTACACGTGGGCCAGACCGGGACGATCCTTGACCAGGGCCCCATGGAGGAGCTCCGCCGCGAGCTCGCCGGTCTCCATGGCGTAGGCGATGCCCTCGCCGTTGAACGGGTTCACGATCCCGGCGGCGTCTCCCACCAGGAGCATGCCCGGGACGGCCTGGGGCGTCCGGCTGAACCCCATGGGGAGCGGCCCCGACAGGACCCGGCCGTCCGCCGAGTCCTCCTCGATCCCCCACGACGGCGGCAGCATCCGGACGAAGGCGTCGAACACCCGCTGCGCGGACAGGTTCTTGAAGTTCTTGAAGGTGTTCAGCAGCCCGGCACCCACGTTCACGCGTCCGTCGGGGAGGGGGAACAGCCACCCGTACCCGGGCATCAACGCGTCCCCGTCCCACAGGTCCATCCAGACCTCGAGCCAGGGACCGGGGTGCCGGTCGATCCGGTAGTACCGGCGGGCGGCGATGCCCATCGGCCGCGTGGGGTCGCGCCGCACGCCGGCCTGCCCGGCGAACCGAGACGATGCGCCGTCGGCCGCCACCACGAACCGCGCGCGGATCGTGCCGGGCTCGGCGCCGTCGTCCACCGGGCGGACGGTGGCCCCGGTCACCCACCCGTCCCTGATCACCGGGGAGACCGCCTCCGTGCCCTCGAGCAGCGTCGCTCCGGCCTGTTGGGCCCGCCGCGCGAGCAGCTCGTCGAAGTCGTTGCGGGTCCGGGTGAGCCCGTGCTCCGGGTAGTCGTCGAGGGTGGGCCAGGGCAGCTCGAGCGTCACCCGTCGCGCGTAGATCCGCAGGCCGCGGTGCCGCTCGAAGCCGGGGCCGTCGGGGTCGATGCCCATCCGGACCAGCGCCGTCACCGCCCGTGGCGTCAGGCCGTCGCCGCACACCTTCTCCCGCGGGAACCGGCTCTTCTCGACCACCACGACGTGCAGCCCGTGGCGGGCCAGATGGTAGGCCGTCGTGGAGCCGCCCGGTCCGGCGCCCACGACGAGGACGTCGGCCTCGTCGGGCATGCTCGTCGGGCTCGTCACCGATCGTGTCCCCCACCGCTTGTGAAAAGCTTCACAAAGGATGCTAGCCGCTCGTGAACGTTGTCACAAAGCGCCGTGGCTCAGCCTAGGGTGAGCGGTCGACCCGGGCAAACCGGCTCACCCGGGTGCGCCCGAGGCGGTGACCCGGCGGCGGTGGCCCCGCGCGGGCTCAGCGGCGGGCCTGCCCCAGGGCTTCATCGCCGAGCGTGGTCCCATGCCACCAGGCGCTCAGGCCTCACCCGGAGGAAGACGAACCCAGGCACCTCGTCGGCGAACCTGGCGAACCCCTCGCCGGACAGCAGCGAGCGGTACTTCTCGTGCCAGGACGAGATCGGTTTGCGCATGTCCGGGTGCGACACGGGTAGGAGCTCGGCTCGGCCCTCCACCATCACGCCGGCGATCTCCGTCCAGCTCCGCCCGACGTCCACG
>JBHGAT010000206.1:0-3947 GCA_041946645.1 Candidatus Velamenicoccus archaeovorus
GACGACCACGGTCCGGCCGAGTGGATGGACCTCACGTCCGTGGTTCCTCGGATCGCGCTCCTGGCGGGGGTACTCTCGGAGCTCGGAACCGTCCTGCCGTCGGGCTCGCCGTCGACCTGAGGAGTCCCACATGGAGATCACCACCGTCCGGGTCGAGAAGCCGGAGGAGCTGAACCTCGTCCTCGGACAGTCGCACTTCATCAAGACCGTCGAGGACCTGCACGAGACCCTGGTCGGGTCCGCCCCGGGCATCGGCTTCGGCATCGCGTTCTGCGAGTCGAGCGGGCCTCGGCTGATCCGCCGCAGTGGCAACGACCCCGAGCTCGTGGACCTCGCGGTGCGCAACGCGCGGGCGATCGGCGCCGGTCACTCGTTCGTGATCCTGCTCAAGGACGCCTTCCCCATCAACGTGCTGAACGCCGTCAAGTCGGTCTCGGAGGTCTGTCACGTGTTCTGCGCGACGGCCAACCCGGTCGAGGTGATCGTGGCCGAGACCGAGCAGGGACGCGGGATCCTCGGCGTGGTGGACGGGGGATCGCCCCTCGGCGTGGAGTCGGACCAGGACGTGACCGACCGGATGAGCCTGCTCCGGCGGTTCGGGTACAAGCTGTGAGCGAGGGATCGGACACCCGCACCCGCATCCCCACCGGTCTGCTCGAAGGCGTCGTGCGGGCCGAGGCGGCCGCTCGCACCCTGGGGGACGTGCTGCCGGTCATCCTGTACGTGGAGGTCGACGACCCCGAAGGCACGGACCTGTTCACGTCCCCCCAGATCGAGCAGGTGCTCGGTCCGGCGGAGGGCGGCGACCTCGGCGAGCTCCGGCGGTCGCGGATCCACCCCGACGACCTCGAGCGGGTGGCCCGGGAGCGCCGCCGGGCGCGCGAGCTCGGACGGCCGATCCGCACGGAGTACCGGCTGCTCGCGTCCGACGGTCGAGAGGTATGGATCCGGGACATCGCGGACCCCGTGGCCGACACGGAGGGCCGGACCCTCTACTGGCGGGGCGTCCTGGCCGACGTCACGGAGCGGCGACAGGCGATGGAGCGGCTCCGGGCCAGCGAGACGCTCCGGTGGCAGACCCTCGAGGAGCGGCGCTCGCTGGTAGCCCGGATGGAGGCCGCGCTGGACGACGAGCGCCGTCGTATCGCCGCGGACCTCCACGACGACTCCATCCAGGTGATCAGCGCGGCCGACCTGCAGCTCCAGGCGCTGCTCACGATCGCCGACGACCCCGACCTTGGCGGCGGGCTCCGGGACGTGCACGAGACGCTCATGCTGGCCGTGGACCGCCTGCGGAACCTCCTGGTGGAGCTCCGACCGCCGGCCATGTCGCCCGAGGGTCTCGAGGTGGCGCTGCGGACCTACCTCGAGGAGTTCCGGTTCCCCGTCACGTGGACGGTCGAGGCCGAGCTGGCCGAGGAGCCCCCGGCCGACGTCGGCGCGATCGTCTTCCGGATCGCGCAGGAAGCCCTCACCAATGCCGGCAAGCACGCCGAGGCCAGCCGGCTGGACGTCCGCGTCGGGGACGCCGACCGAGGGATCCTGCTCCGTGTGGCCGACGATGGACGGGGGTTCGACGCGCGCGGTCCCGAGCGGTCCGAACCCGGGCACATCGGCCTGCTCTCGATGGTCGAGCGGGCGGAGCTGGCCGGGGGGTGGTGCCGGATCACCAGCACGCCGGGCCATGGCACCGTGGTGGAGGCCTGGCTGCCGCTGCGACCGCCGGCGGTGGAGGTCTCCCAGCCCGGCGGCTGATTCACTCGCGCGTGGTCACCTTCGACGCCCGGAGGTAGGCGCCGGGGGTGCGCCCGCGGAGCGAGGCGAGCTTCCAGGACAGCAGCTGGACCGGGACGATCGACACCGCCGACATCAGCGCGCGATCCTGGTAGCCGGTCGCCACCGCGTGAGCCCCCTTGGGAGCCTCGCCGTCCGGCGTGATCACCAGGACCGAGCTGCCCGCGTCCACCAGGTCCCGCGCGAGCGCGAGGTCCAGGCGGCGCGTCTCGGGCTCGGTGGCCAGCACGATCGCGGCCATGTCCGGCCCGGCGAGCTCGAGCGGACCGTGGCGGAACGCCGCCGACTCGAGCGACTCGGCCATGATGCCGCACTCCTTCAGCATCAGGGCGCCCATCTCCGCCGCGGCCCGAGCCGGCCCCCGGCCGAGCACGACGGTCACGCCCCGGTCGCCCAGGATCTCCACGAGCTCGTCCGCCCAGGCCTCGGCGTCCGAGAGCAGCCGCTCGACCGAGCGGGCGGCGGCCTCCGCCCCCGTGCGGGTGCGGTCGATCGCCGTGTCGACGCTGTCGCCGGCGAGCAGCCGGGCCACCCCCGAGAGCGTGGCCATGGCCGCGGCGAACGTCATCGTCGAGGGCCCGGACTCGTGCCCGGCCCAGGTGTCGAGCCGGATGTCCGCCCGCTTGGCCAGGTCGTTGTCGAGCCCGTTGGTGATCGACAGCACGATGGGCCGGAGGCGCTGCTTGGAGATGTCGGAGGCGAGCTTCACGATCTCGGCGCTCTCGCCGGACTGGCTCACCACCACCACGAGCGTCTGCGGACCCAGGACCGGGCGCCGGAAGTGCAGCAGCTCGGCCGTGTCCACGAGGATCGCCGGCACCCCCCGGCCGGCCAGGTCGTTCACGGCCGGGTAGCACGCGTCGTAGGAGCTCCCCATGCCGGTGAACACCAGCGTCCGAGCCGCGGAACCCGCCTCGTGGATCCGCTCGAGCGCCGTCCGCTCGTCGAGGAGGGCGGCGGCGGCGCGCCGGAGCGCGTCGGGCTGGCTGGCGATCTCGCCGAGGAAGGGATCGGGGAAGCTCCGGAGCGATCTCATGGGCGGCAGTGTACGCCCGCTCGCCCGCGCACCGGCTCGACCTCGTGGCCGGTGCTCAGCCACAGGCACGGGGGCGGCTCGACGGTGCGTCCGGATCAGGAGATCCGACGGGGCGCGGTACCGGCACGACGCGCGTGGCTCAGCGGAACGCGATCTTCGTGACGAACGCGTCGCGGTCGCCCTCGTTCGTCTGACCGGGGAACGTGCCGTGGGTCTCGCCGCCGACGTAGGCCGCGCGGTCGTTCGCCGTCAGGGCCAGCCCCGCGTCGAAGTCGTCGGTGCCGAACTGCGACGCCCACAGCTGCGCGCCCTTCACGTCGTACTTGACCAGGAACGCATCGGTCTCTCCGAGCAGCGCCTGGTCCGGCAGCGCGCCGGTCGTGGCGCCGGCCACGAGGATGCCGGTCGAGGTCATGTCGATCCCGTGGACGTCGTCGAGGCCCGGGCTCCCGAACTGCCGCAGCCACCGGGTCCGCCCGGCGCCGTCCAGGCGGAGCAGGAAGCCGTCGCGCTCACCGCCCAGCGAGCCGGCGAGCGCGCCGCCGGTGGAGCCGGTCGCGAACACGTGCCCGCCCCGCACGAGCAGCCCGGTCACGGCATCCTCGCCGGCCGTGCCGATCTGACGCGCCCACAGCGAGCCACCCCCGGCGGCGAGCGCCTCGACGAAGCCGTCGGTGCCGCCGTCGTTGCCGGAGGCCACCGCCGCACTGGTGCTCCCACCGACGTACACGCGGGATCCGGTCGCCGCCAAGGCGAGGATCCGGTCCGTCCCCTCGGTGCGGACCAGCTCGCGCCACGCGAGCCTGCCGTTGCGCAGGTACCGGCGGACGAACCCGTCCGAGCCGAGCCCCCCGGTCCCTCGCTCGCCGCCCCAGCTGCCGGCCACGTAGATCGCTTGGGGCGTGAGGGTCACGGTCGTCGCCTCGTCGTCGCCCGGACCGCCGAACTGCCGGGTCCACAGCTCGTTGCCCTGCAGGTCGTACCTGCGGACGAACGCGTCGACGCCGCCGGCCCGGTGCTGATCGCGGAACAGGCCGTCGGTGCTGCCGACCACGTAGACGCCGCTGTGGTCGACCACCACGTCGAGCGCTCGGTCGATGCCGGACGTACCGAACTG
>JBHGAT010000207.1:0-3920 GCA_041946645.1 Candidatus Velamenicoccus archaeovorus
CTTACACGATATGCTTACAGTGTCAGCCAGTATAGGTGTACGATGTAAGGTGTCAACCGGGATCTCGGGGAGGCTGTTCCCGAGACCGCGTGGAGAGAGGGTCGAGATGATGCAGGACACGGGTGAACGGGAGATGAACCCGTCCACCGACCCGTCCGAGCAGGTCCAGTCCCGCCCCCGCCGTGAGCCCCTCACGCGGGAACGGGTCATCCGCGCCGCGCTCCGAGTCATGGACGCGGAGGGCCTGGAGGCCGTGACGATGCGCCGCGTGGGGCGCGAGGTCGGGGTCGAGGCGATGTCGCTGTACAACCACGTCCGCGACAAGGAGGACCTGCTCGACGGCATCACCGAGCTCGTGATGTCCGAGCTCGAGCCGCCGCCGGAGTCCGCCGACTGGGTCGAACAGGCCCGTGCCGCGGCGCACGGGTGGCGGCGGGTCCTCAAGTCCCACCCCAACGTGGTCAGGCTCCTCGCCGAGCGCAAGCACCCCATGACCTCCGTGACCGCGCTGAAACCGATGGAGTACGCGCTCGACATCCTGCGCCGGGCAGGGCTCTCGGAAGAGGGCGCCGTCCAGGCGCTCCACTCGATCGGGGGCTACCTGTTCGGGTTCGTGATGATGGAGGTCGGTAACCTCATGGCGGGCAACCCGTCGTTCGGGCCGGCCGAGGACCCGGACGAGCTGCTCCGCCTGATCCCCGCCGAGGAGCTGCCGCGCTTCGTCGAGCTGGCGCCCTTCCTGGCCCGGTGCGACATGGATGCCACGTTCGACTTCGGGCTCGAGCTGCTGCTCGCCGGGATCCGCGCACGGACCCGCCGGCGCACCGGCGCCAGCGCCTCCCCGGCCCCCGGCTAGAGGAGCCCCAGCTCCTTGCCCACGCGCTCGAACACGGCGAGCGCCTCCTGCAGGTCGTCCGGCGTGTGGTCGGCCGTCACGATCGTGCGGACCCGGGCCTTCCCCCGGGCCACCGTCGGGTAGACGATCGCCGGCGTGAACACGCCCTCCTCGAACAGCCGGCGGGCGAACGCCTGGGTCTTCTCCTCGTCCCCCGTGATCACCGGGGTGATCGGCGTCTGGCTCTCACCGGTGTCGTACCCGAGCGCGTGCAGGCCGTCCTTGAACAACGCCGTGTTGCTCCACAGGCGCTCGAGCCGGTCCGGCTCGTCGCGGATGATGTCGAGGGCCTCCATGCACGCCGCCACCACCGCCGGCGGCGCGCTGGTCGAGAACAGGTAGGGCCGCCCGCGGTTCTGCAGCCACCGGATCAGGTGGGTCGGTCCGGCGATGAACCCGCCCAGGACGCCGATGGCCTTGGACAGCGTGCCCACCTGGATGTCGACGCGGCCGTGGAGGCCGAAGTGGTCGACGGTCCCGGCCCCGCCGGCGCCGAGCACGCCCGACGCGTGCGCGTCGTCGATCATCATGATCGCGCCGTGCTCCTCGGCCACCCGGACCAGGTCGGGCAGCGGGGCGATGTCTCCGTCCATGGAGAAGACGCCGTCGGTGATCAGCAGCTGGCGGCGGCCGGGCCGCTTGGTCTCCTCGAGCAGCTCCGCGGCGGCCTCGACGTCCTTGTGCGGGAACACCTTGATCTCGGCCCTCGAGAGGCGGGCCCCGTCGATGATCGAGGCGTGGTTCAGCTGGTCCGAGACGATCACGTCCTCCCTGGTGAGGACGGCCGCCACCGTCCCCGCGTTGGCCGTGAACCCCGACTGGAACATCAGCGCGTCCTCCGCGCGCTTGAAGTCCGCGAACCGGCGCTCGAGCTCCCGGTGCATCGTCATCGTGCCGGCGATGGTCCGCACCGCGCCGCTGCCGGCGCCGAGATCGGCGGCCGCCTTCGACGCCGCAGCGTTCATCCGAGGGTGGTTGGCCAGGCCGAGGTAGTTGTTCGAGGCCAGGTTGATCACGTCGCGGCCGTCGAACCGGGCGCGGGCGCCGGTGGGGCCCTCGAGGACCCGCTCGCGGATCAGGAGGCCCTGCGCCTCGAGCTGCTCGAGCTCGTCCCTCAGGTAGTCGAGCGCGCCCATGTCCGCGACCACGCTACCGCATTAGGCTGGCCCCAGCAGGGCGGGCCGCGGCGCGGAGGATCGCGTGGCGCTGATCGAGGTGGACGGGTTCCTGGCGGACTCGGTGGTCCGGGCCGAGGGCAAGCTGTACGTGCAGGGGGCCGGGTGGAACCGCATCACGGCCTCGCTGTTCCCGGCGGTCCACGACCGGATCGGGATCGGCCTGATCTTCCGGGTGCAGGCCGAGCCGTCGCCCCGGACCTACCGGTTCGATCTCCGGCTGGAGGACGCCGAGGGCGCGGAGCAGCCGCTCGGGATGGCGCCGCCCGGCTCCGGTGCCGGCGAGGGCCGTCTGTACCGGCTGAACGGCGAGTTCACGGTCGGCCCCGTCCCCGTCGGCGACGAGAGCCTGGTGGCCATGGCGGTGAACCTCAACGGGATGTCGTTCGAGCGGCCGGCCGCCTATCGCTTCGCCGTGTCGGTGGACGGCACAGACGTGAAGGTGCTGCCGTTCCGCGTCGAGGCCATGGCCGCGCAGTCCCCGCCGGTCACCGGGGGTGGCGGCTACCTCTGATCGAGCCGGCCGGGCAGCATGATCACCTTGGCCGCGTGACCGGAGGCCGCGGTCTCGAACGCGTCCGCGAACCGCTCCATGGGGAACCGGTGGGTGATCACGGGGCCGACGTCCACCCGCCCGGTCGAGAGCAACGTGGTGGTCTGCTGCCAGGTGCGGAACATCTCGCGCCCGGTGATCCCCTGCAGCCGGGCCTCCTTGAAGATGACCTGGTCGTTGAGGTCCAGCGTCACGGGACCGTCGGGCAGACCGAGCAGGGACATCCGGCCGCCCCGGGCCAGCATCCTCGTGCCCTGGTCGATGGCGTGGGCGTTGCCGGACATCTCGAGGACGACCTCCGCCCCCGTCCCGCCGGTGGCGTCGAGGACCACCTCCACGGGGTCCTCCTGCGTGGGGTCGACGAGGAGGTCGGCCCCCATCTTGCCGGCCAGCGCGCGGCGGTCGTCGTTGGGCTCGATCGCGATCACCTTCCACGCCCCCGCCGCGCGGGCGATCCCCACGCAGAACAGCCCGATCGGCCCGCACCCGATCACGGCGACCGGGTTGGTGGCCAGGTCCTCCCCGCCCTCGGTCCCGAACGTCGCGTGCACCGCGTTGCCGAACGGTTCCATGATCGAGGCCACGTCCGGGTCGATCCCCTCGCCGACGATCCAGGCGTTCGCGGCGGGGATCACCACGTGGTCGGCGAACACGCCGTCGGTGTCGACGCCCAGGATCCGGAGGTTCCGGCAGATGTGCGCGCGTCCGGTCCGGCACGTCGAGCAGTGGCCACACGCGATGTGGGTCTCCGCCGCCACGAACGCGCCGGGCTGCACGTGGTGGACCTCGGGTCCCACCGCCTCGACCGTCCCGGCCACCTCGTGCCCGAACGTCATCGGGATCCGCGGGATGCGGCCCTGGGCCCATTCGTTCCACTCGTAGATGTGGAGGTCGGTCCCGCAGACCGACGTGGCGTGCACCCGGACCAGCACCTCGCCCTCGCCCGGGCGGGGGACCGGGACCTCGACCAGCTCCGCCCCCGGCGCGCGGCTGGTCTTGCGGAGCGCCCGCATCCTGGCCATCGTGCCGGCAGCGTACCCCAGGCCGCGGTCGCTCCGAGCGGTCGGGCCGGGAACCTCCCCCACGGCCGGCCCCGTCGAACCGCCGACCGCGACCACAGGAGGAGGACCATGAGGCCACGCCCCATCACCGCCATCGTCCTGGTGCTGGCGCTGGGAGCGGCCGCATGCGGCCGTCTGACCGGGGGAGGTGGCGGCGGCACCACCGGCATCGAGCATCCCACCCGGCCCGACGAGCTGGTCCTCCGCGTCGAGACCGGGGGCGGCTTCGTGATGCC
>JBHGAT010000208.1:0-3900 GCA_041946645.1 Candidatus Velamenicoccus archaeovorus
TGTACTGCGTCTCGTGCGAGGCCTACTACACGGAGGACGAGCTCGTCGACGGCATGTGCCCGATCCACGGCCGCCCCGTCGAGCGGATGACCGAGGAGAACTACTTCTTCCGCCTGTCCGCCTACGCGGACCGGCTCCTCGAGCACTACGAGCGGCACCCGCGTGCGGTCCAGCCGGACGTCCGTCGCAACGAGGTGCTCTCGCTCATCCGCGGCGGGCTCCAGGACTTCTCGATCTCGCGGACGTCGTTCGACTGGGGCATCCCCCTGCCCTGGGACCCCAAGCACGTCTGCTACGTCTGGTTCGACGCGCTGACGAACTACATCACGGCGGCCGGCTACGGGTCGGACGCCGGTCGCTTCGAGCGGATGTGGCCCGCCGACGTCCATCTGGTGGGCAAGGACATCCTCCGGTTCCACGCCGTGTACTGGCCCGCGATGCTGATGGCCGCGGGCGTGGCCCCACCCGAGCAGGTGTGGGCGCACGGCTACCTGCTGGTGGGCGGGGAGAAGATGTCCAAGACCAAGCTCACCGGGATCCACCCCTTCGAGCTGATCGACCACTTCGGGGTGGACTCCTACCGCTACTACTTCATGCGCGAGATCCAGTTCGGGCAGGACGGCAACTTCTCGTGGGAGTCGATGGTCGACCGCCACAACGCGGACCTGGCGAACGGGCTGGGGAACCTGGCCAGCCGGGTCCTGGCCATGGTCGGCTCGTACTTCGAGGGGCGGGTCCCCGAGCCCTCGGGATCCGAGGGGGACCTTCCCGAGGTGATCGCGGACGCCGCGCGCCGGTACGACGACCTGATGCGGGAGGTGGCGCTCTCGCCCGCCCTCGGAGCAGTCTGGGACGTGGTGGTCCGGGCCAACCAGTACCTCGTGGAGCGTGAGCCGTGGAAGGTGGCCAGGGACGGGTCCCGCCGGAGGGAGCTCGGCGGGATCCTCTACACGGCGGCCGAGACGCTGCGGATCCTGGCCGTCCTGATCTGGCCGATCATGCCGGCGGCGGCGGAGCGCCTGTGGGGGCAGCTCGGCCTGGCCGAGCCGCTCGGGGAGCAACGTCTGCCCGGGGCCGCCCGGTGGGGGCGCCTGCGGCCCGGGACGATCGCCACCAAGGGGGAAGCCCTGTTCCCCCGGCTCGACTCCTGAGTGAAGGTTCGCGCCCCGACGTTTCACGTGAGACCCATCGCCTCCAGTCCCGGTGCACACCGGGACCCTCCTCGTGTCTCGCCGGAACGGGCTGGTCGTCCCGCCCATCGACCGGAGGTGGAGAGGCGCTATCGTGGGCTCGGGATGGACGAGCAGAACCCTGAACCGCCGGTCCACACGGGGGCGGTCGATACCCACTGCCACCTGTTCCTCCTGGAGGACGAACCTCCACAGGTGGTGGAGGCCGCCAGGGCGACCGGCGTGGACACCCTCGTCTGTGTGGGGATCGACCCCGAGACCAGCCGCCGCTCCGTCGAGCTGGCCGAGTCGCTGCGGGGTGTGTTCGCCACGGCGGGGATGCATCCGCACACGGCGTCGGACCTCGACCTGGAGGCCGGGGCGCGGATCGAGGAGCTCCTGGCCAACCCGCAGGTGGTGGGCGTGGGGGAGTGCGGGCTGGACTTCTTCCGGATGCGCTCGCCCCGGCAGGACCAGGAGCGGGTCTTCCGTCTCCACATCGCCTTGAGCCGCGAGTCGGGGACTCCACTCGTGGTTCACGTTCGGGACGCCTGGCCGGAGGCGCTGGCGCTCCTGGAGGAGGGAGGGGCCGACCGGGTGATCCTTCACTGCTTCAGCGGCGACGCGACCGTCGCGGCCGAGTGCGTGGCGCGCGGCTACTACCTCTCGTTCGCGGGCAACCTCACGTATCCCAAGAACCAGCACCTCCGAGATGCGGCTGCGGCTGCGCCGCTCGAGCGGATCCTGGTCGAGACCGACAGCCCGTTCCTCGCGCCGCAGGCCCTCCGGGGACGCGACAACGTGCCGGCGAACGTGCGACACGTGATCGAGCAGATCGCCAGCGTTCGCGGGATCGACCCCCACCAGGTGCGGGCGGCCACGTCCGCGAACGCGAGAACGGCGTTCCCGGGCCTCCGATGACGGCCGAACACGCGTTCGCTTTCAAGTTTGCAGTGAGGGTTGAGGCTTTGATAGCGTGCCCCGTGCGCATGGAGGCTTCGGCCCGGCCCCGCCGGCCCTTCCCCCCGGAGCCTTCTTCCGTCAGGAGGAAGGATGCGGGTTCGTCCCACCCGGGTCCGCAGGTTGCGGATCCGGAAGGCGATCGGCAACGTCACGCTCGCCGCCGTCACGCTGGCGGGCGCCTCTCTCTACCTCGCGCTGGTGAAGAACGTCACCCTCGTGGTGAACGGCCGGCCGGAGGCCGTGCGCACGCTGTCCGCCAACGTGGGCGAGCTCCTCGACACGAGGGGCATCGCCCTGAGCGGAGGGGTCCTCGTGGAGCCCCCGCCGGCGACGCCGCTCGCCGACGGGATGACGGTGGTGGTCGACACCGCGCTCCCGGAGGCTCCGTCGGAGGGTGTGGGGGTCTGGGTGATGGAAGGAGTGGACGGGCCGTTCGTGCAGCTGATGGCTCGGTCCATCGAGGCGGGGTTCTCCGCGGGCTCCGTCGGGCCGTCCCGCACCGTGGTGGCACGGGTCGTCGTACGGGGGAAGGACCACGACGTGCTCACGAACGCCACCACGGTGCGGGATCTCCTCTCGGCCATGGGGATCCGACCCGACGGTGACGATCGCGTCCGCCCATCACTCCAGGCCCCCCTCCACGCGGCCGCCACGGTCGTCTTCGACAAGGTGACCGAGGGTGTCCGCCAGATCGTCGTGCCGATCCCGTTCCGCACGATCACCACGTACACGAGCGACCTTCCACCGGGCCGTCAGCGTGTGACCAGGCCCGGGCAGAGCGGGTCGATGCTCGAGGTGTTCCACGTGCGGTGGGTGAACGGCCGGCTCGTGTCCAAGACCCTGGTCTCCCGTCGCGTGACGCGCGAGCCGGTCGCCGAGCACATGACCGTCGGCCGCGCCTCGACGGTTCCCGCGGGCACCGAGGTCGGCGAGGCCTCGTGGTACGACGCCCCGGGGACCGGGCTCACCGCCGCGCACCCGTGGCTCCCCTTCGGCACGGTGGTGACCGTGACGAACCTGGCCGACGGCAGGTCGGTTAGGGTGGTGATCAACGACCGTGGACCGTTCGGCGGGCGCATCATCGACCTCTCGCCGGAGGCGTTCTCCCGACTCGCCTCCCTCGGCACCGGCGTCATCGACGTCCGCATCTCGTGGTAGCGGGCCGGGGCGCGCAGCGCTGAGGGCGCTCGCCCGGCGCCACGGGATCCGGCCATCCAAGACCCTCGGGCAGCACTTCCTGGCCGATCCCAACATGGCTCGGGCCATCGTGGCGGATGCCGGCGTGGGACCGGGCGACCGCGTGCTCGAGGTCGGGGCCGGCCTCGGGTCCCTGACGGTCCCGCTCGCGGCTACCGGCGCCGAGGTCGTCGCGCTCGAGTTCGACCGCGCGCTCCTCGACGCCCTCGCCGAGGTGGTGGCCCCGTACCCGAACGTGCGACGGGTGTCGGGCGACGCGCTGAAGGCCGACTGGGACCGGATCCTCCCCTCCGGCGAGTGGCGCATGGTCTCGAACCTGCCGTACAACATCGGCGTCCCGTTGCTGCTCGACCTGCTCGAGCGCGTCCCCAGGATCCGGGACCACGTCGTGGTGATCCAGCGTGAGGTCGGCGAGCGGATGGTGGCTGCCGCGGGCGACGAGGCGTATGGCGCGGTGAGCCTCCGCGTCGCGTACCGGGCCCGGACCGCCCTCCTCCGGCGCATCCCGCGCGCCGTGTTCTGGCCGGCCCCGAACGTGGAGTCGGTGCTGGTCCGCCTGACCCCGCAACCG
>JBHGAT010000209.1:0-5790 GCA_041946645.1 Candidatus Velamenicoccus archaeovorus
GGCGAGGGATGCGGCCGGCAGGACCGCCGAGCTCCTCCTCGAGCATCGGCTGTTCCGCGGGCTCGCCACGGGGGAACCGATCGACCCGCGGTGGCTCGAGCCGCGCTACCCCCCGTATTGGCACTACGATGTCGGACAGGCGCTCCTGGTCCTGTCGCGGATGGGACGGATCGCGGATCCTCGTGCCGCCGAGGCGCTGGACGTCCTCGCTTCGCAGCAGCGCTCGGACGGGTCCTGGCACTCGCGCCACGCCTGGTGGCGTCCCCCCGGCGGATCGGGGAGCAACGTCGAGGTCGTCGACTGGACCCGACGGGGACCCAGCCCGATGCTGACGCTCAACGCCCTCCGCGTCCTGCGGGCAGCCGGTCGTCTCGAGCTCTGAGCCGCTCGAACCTCGACCGCTGCGGGCAGCGGGTCCTTCGACCGGAGGCCGGCACGGTACCCCTTCGGGCCACCGTCCCGGAGAATGGGGAGATGGGTCGGCCGGTGGCGCTGGGCCTGTGCGCGGCGCTCGTGCTCGGCGCGTGCTCGTCGGGATCCTCGAGCTCGACCACGCCGAGCCCGAGCGGCGGCTCGCCGTCGAGCTCGCTCACGCACGTCCCGCCGGCACCGCAGCCCTCGGGCTCCGAGGGCTCCGAGGACTGGCTGACCTACTTCGGCGGCCCGGGCCGCAGCGGCGTGGACGATTCGTCGCCCCCGCTCGGACGCCCCCGGGAGGCGTGGGAGTCTCCCACGCTCGACGGCCCCGTCTACGCGCAGCCGCTGGTCGACGGCGATCGGGTGTTCGTGGCCACGCAGGCCGACTCGGTCTACGCGCTCGACGCGGCCACCGGTGAGGTGATCTGGCACACCAACGTGGGGGAACCCGTGCCTCGGTCCCTGCTTCCCTGCGGCAACATCGACCCCACCGGGATCACCGGGACGCCGGCGATCGACCCGTCCTCCGGGCTGCTGTACGCGGTGGCCTTCGTGCTCCCCGGCCGGCACGAGCTCGTGGCGCTCGACACGGCCACGGGCCACGTCCGGTTCCGTCGATCGTTCGACGCGCCGGGCGCCGACCCGCTGGTCCATCAGCAGCGGCCGGCCCTCGTCGTGGCGAACGGTCGCGTGTACGGGGCGTACGGCGGGCTGTTCGGCGACTGCGGCGAGTACCACGGCACCGTGGTCGCGAGCGCCCTCGACGGCCGCGGTCCGCTGCGCTCCTACCGCGTCCCCTCGGGCCGCGCCGCGGGGATCTGGGCCCCGCCCGGCCCCACCGTCCTGCCCTCCGGCGACCTGCTCGTCGTCACCGGCAACAGCTTCTCGACGTCCGCCTTCGACTTCGGTAACGCCGTGATCCGCCTGTCGCCCGACCTGGAGGTCCTGGACTGGTGGGCCCCGGCCAACTGGCTCACCCTGAACGCCGGCGACGTCGACCTGGGCTCCCTCAGCCCCACCGCGCTCCCCGCCGGCCTCACGTTCGTCGCCGGCAAGGAGGGCGTCGGCTACCTCCTGCGGACCGACGAGCTCGGCCACATCGGCAGCGAGCTGTTCTCGGCTCCCGTCTGCGACGGCGGCGGCGCCTTCGGCGGCACCGCGGTCGATCCCCCGTTCCTCTACGTCCCCTGCACGAGCGGCCTGACCGCCCTCCGCCTCGAGCCCGGCCCCGGCTTCCGCGTCGCCTGGCGGGGCCTCGGCTTCGATGCCGGTCCCCCCGTCCTCGCCGGCGGCGCGGTGTGGACCGTCGACACCACCTCCGGCACGCTCCACGCCTTCGACGCCGCGACCGGCGAGGAGCGCTTCACCGCCGACCTCGGCCAGGTGGCCAACTTCACCTCCCCCGCGGCCTCGGCCGGCACGCTCTACGTCCCCGCCTGGGACCACGTGGTGGCCTTCACCGGCGTGTAGGTCCCACGCGGTGGCTCACCCCCCCGCCGACCCCAACGCGATGTCGGCGAGGAGGTCGACCTGGTCGACGTCGGCGACGCTGGGGGTGAAGACGAGCTCGTCGGCGCCGAGCGCGTCGTACGCCTCGATGCGCCTGCGGATCTCGTCCGCGCTGCGAGCGGCACCGGAGGCGACCGCATCGGCGCGGGGCGTGTAGGCGTAGTAGCTACGGAGCTGGCGGTGGGACTCCTCCTCGTGGCCGAGGCCGAAGTAGGTGAGGCAGACCACGCGAGGGAGGCGTCCACCGGACAGCGCGTCGACGGTCGCCGAGAGCTTGGCCAGCCGCGCGGTGTCGAAGGTCGGCGCGAGGAGCACATCGGTCAGCAGGCCGATCCGCTCGGTCACGGCGGCGGCGGCCGCGAACACCGCGAGCTCGTCGTAGGCCGGCCAGGCGGCCCGGCCGATCGAGGCCACGGAGGAGAACCCTCGGGCCTCGGCCCGGCGGGCCCACTCGACCAGCGTCGGCCCCGCCATGTCCAGCAACGTGTTCCCGATCCCGATCGCGACGTCCACGGGCACCTCCACGTTCGATCCTCGGTCGCATCCGCTCCGCAACGGTGGCCGGCACCGGCGGGACGGACCCGTCATCCACCCTAACCGAGCACGTGCGCGACGATGGAGCCGACGCGATCCGGGCTCGACCGGGTACCACACGATCACGGTCTCGGTCGGATAGCGGGGGGCCGCGCGTCCGGCGGGCGCCCCCCGTGCCGTGCGTGGCTCGCTACGGCAGCGTCACGAAGTCCCCGAGGAAGTCCCGGGCCGAGGGCGTGTCCATCCGGTAGTCCACGTCGGTGGCCCGGCACACCGAGTCGCCGGTGATGGTGATGGCCGCGACGACATCGGTCTCGGTCTGGCCGGCGCCGATGAAGTGCGGCCCGCCCGAGTCGCCGAAGCACGTCCCCCCGCTGCCCGTGGAGACGTTCATCGACAGGCGGAGCCAGTTGGCGTTCAGCGTGTTGACCGACTGCGTCGCGAACCGCCGCTGGCCGTCGAAGACGAGCGCGTTCGGCCCGCCGGTCTTGTCGGTCCGGGCGGTGCCGTAGCCGACGGCGGTGAACCGCGTGCTGCGGAGCGTGCCGTCGGCCTGCATCTGGTCGAGCACCCCCTCGGTCGGGAGGTGCGCCGGCGCGATCGCGCTCACCGCCTGGTCGAACACCAGCACCCCGATGTCGCCCAGGCGCGAGAACGGCCCCGGGTACTCGGGGTTGGTGTGGAGCGTCCCCTCGTGCAGGGTGGACGGATCGGTCGGATCCGTGGGGTCGAACGACGCCCACGCGCGATCGCCGCCGAGGTCCTCGAGGAAGCTGGTGCAGTGCGCGGCCGTGAGGAACACGGTCGGCGAGATCAGTGTCCCCGAGCACAGCAGGAAGTACTCCTGCGCGTCGGGGTCGAACCCGATCAGGGCACCGACCTCGGGATGCCGGTTGCCGTCGAGCTGGCCGCCGACGATGGCCCCCGCCGGGGCCGTGGGCACCGCCGCCAGGCACAGGACCGTGGCGACGAGCAGGAACCGACCGATCCGCCTCATGGTCACTCCCCCTCGCTCCGGACGCACAGCGCCTCACTCGGTCGTGCGCCCACCCTATGCCGTTCCCCGGAGCGCTCCAACCCACGGGACCGGCCAGGGGCCCGGCCTCACCCGAGCGGCTGCGGGATGCCCTCGATCGTCCGGCCGGAGCCGAAGCGGTGCTGCTCACCGCGGGCGATCACCGTGACCGCGCCCGGTCCGTACGCGCGCCAGGTGCCGTCCCGCCAGAGCGCGGCCGAGCGCTCGTCGATCCCGACCAGCACGGCGTCCGGGCCCGGAGCGGTCTCGAGCGTGCCGGCCACCCATCCCGCGCCGAACGTGTCGAAGTGCGGGATCACCGCGGTCCCCGGCACGAGCGTGAGCGCCGGCCGGGGACGGCGGTTCCGATCCCCCGGGAACCTCGCCCGGATCAGCGTCCACTCGCCGAGGGCCATGGCCCCGGCCGAGGAGCCGGCGAGCGCGGCCCCGCTCCGCCACGCCTCGACGATCGCCGCCCACATCGGCGTCTCGGACAGGATCGTGGGCACCAGGCCAGGGTCGCCGCCGACGAGGTAGAAGAGCCGGCCGGTCCGTGCGAGCTCGACCTGCTCGGGCGAGGTCGCGTCGGACCGTCGGGTGGCGGGGAGCTCCCGCACCTCGAGCCCGAGCCGCTCGAACCATCGCTGCGCGTTCCGGACCGCGTCCTCCGGGTGCTGCCGTGCCGCGGCCGTGGCCAGCACGAACGCCGGCCCGCCCGCCGCCGCCTCGACCAGCACGCGGTCCTGCTCCTCGTTGCCCGGGTTGAGCTCGTCGCCGCCCACCAGCGCGAGCGGCCCCGCCCCGGTCACGCGCGACCCCGCCATCGCATGGCGGCCAGTCTCGCCGACGGCGCACCGCACGTCGACCGCGTGGCCCGTGCCGAGCTCGCGGCGGGGTGGCGCTCGCGGCGGGGAGGAGGTCACACTGAGGCCGACCGAACCTCACGACCGGGGGTGTTGCCTCATGCCCGTCCGCAGACCGATCCCCATCCTGGCCCTGTCGCTCGTCACCGCGGGAGCCCTGTGGCTCGGCACGGCCGCGGCCGCGACGTCGCCCGGCGCCACCGAAGGACCGGTTCGGCCCGCAGCGCCGGCCGCCGGCGGGCTCGATCCGAGCTTCGGGGGCGATGGTCGCGTCACCACCAACCTGACCGCCGGGTTCGACGCGGCCCGGGCGGTCGCGATCCAGCCCGACGGGGCGATCGTCGCCGCCGGCTCTGCGGGGGGCTCGAACGGGAGGTTCGCCGTCGTCCGCTACGACCCCGACGGGACGCTCGACGCGGCGTTCGGCAACCGCGGCAGGGTCACGACCGACCTCACCGGGGGCGCCGACCTGGCCCGCGGCGTGGCCGTCCAGAGCGATGGAAGGATCCTCGTGGCCGGGCAGACCGGCGGCAACCACGGCCGGTTCGCGCTCGTGCGGTACGAGCCGGACGGGACCCTCGACACGTCGTTCGGCGGCGACGGCAAGGTCACCACGGCGTTCCCGTCGAAGATCGCCCTCCCCGATGGCGCGGTGGCCGTGGCCGTCCAGGCCGACGGCAGGATCGTGGCGGCCGGGTTCGCCAACGGGAACTGCTCGTGCGTCCGGTTCGCGCTGGCCCGGTACCGGACCAACGGCACCCTCGATCCGACGTTCGGGGACGGCGGCACGACCACGACCCGCTTCCGGGGCGGCGCCGACCCCACCGCGATGGCCCTCGCGCCGGACGGGTCGATCGTCGTGGTCGGGGGCAACGTGCCGGACGTCAACCGGTTCCAGGTGGCCCGGTACACGCCCGACGGCGTGCTCGACACGAGCTTCGGCGGCGACGGCAAGGTGACCACCGACATGGGGCAGGGCGAGGAGTCGGCCACCGGCGTGGCCGTGCAGAACGACGGGGCGGTGGTCGTGGTCGGCTACACCGACCAGCCGCACGAGTTCGGCGAGACGTTCGGGCCGGTCAGGTTCGCGCTGGCCCGGTACCGACCCGACGGGGCCCTCGATGCGGCCTTCGGCACGGGGGGCAAGGTCCTCACCTCGTTCGCCACCGGCGCCGTGCCCAGGGCGGTGGCGATCCAGAACGACGGGAGGATCGTCGCGGTGGGCGAGGTCGGGCGGCGCGGCGGGCGGTTCGAGCTCGTCCGGTACACCAGGGCCGGAGCGCTGGACACGACGTTCGGCGGCGACGGCAGGGTGGCGGTCGACTTCACCAGGGGCGAGGACGCGGCCTACGCGGTCGCGATCCAGACCGACCAGCGCATCGTGGCCGCCGGCATCGCCGGTGGGCAGGGAGGCCGGTTCGCCCTCGCGCGCTCCACCGGCTGAGCACGGGC
>JBHGAT010000021.1:0-13898 GCA_041946645.1 Candidatus Velamenicoccus archaeovorus
TCCTGGATGCCCGCGACCTCCAGGCCGGTGGCCGCGAGCGAGCGGATCGCCGTCTCGCGACCCGAGCCCGGACCCTTGACGAACACGTCGACCTTCTGCAGGCCGTGCTCCTGAGCCCGCCGCGCGGCCGCCTCCGCGGCCAGCTGCGCCGCGAACGGCGTGGACTTGCGGGATCCCTTGAACCCGACGTTGCCGGCGCTGGCCCAGCTGATCGTGTTGCCCTGCAGGTCGGTGATGGTGACGATGGTGTTGTTGAACGTCGACTTGATGTGCGCCTGCCCGTGGACGACGTTCTTCTTCTCCCTCTTGCGGGTCTTCTTGGCTTTCGGCTTGGCCATCCCTACCCCGATCTACTTCTTCCCGACCTTCTTCTTGCCGGCCACGGTCTTCTTGGGACCCTTGCGGGTCCGGGCGTTGGTGTGGGTGCGCTGCCCCCGCACGGGCAGGCTGCGACGGTGCCGGATGCCCTGGTAGGCACCGATCTCGATCTTGCGCTTGATGTCTTGTGCCACCTCACGGCGCAGGTCGCCCTCGACCTTGTAGGTCCGGTCGATGAACTCGCGGATCCGCGCCACCTCCTCCTCCGACAGGTCGCGGACCTTGGTGGAGCCCTCGAGCTTCAGGGCGTCCACGATCTGGAAGGCTCGCGTGGGGCCGATCCCGTAGATGTACCGGAGGGCGATGTCCACCCGCTTGTCCCGAGGAAGGTCGACGCCTGCGATCCGTGCCACGGTCCGCCTCCTAACCCTGCCGCTGCTTGTGCCGGGGGTTGGAGCAGATGACCCTGATCCGGCCGCGCCGGCGGATGACCTTGCACCGGTCGCACATCTTCTTCACCGACGGCCGAACCTTCATGCTCCCGACCCTTCCGTCACTTGTAGCGGTACACGATCCGTCCACGCGTCAGGTCGTACGGCGACAGCTCGACCAGCACGCGGTCCCCCGGGAGGATCCGGATGTAGTGCATCCGCATCTTCCCGGAGATATGGGCCAACACCTTGTGCCCGTTCTCGAGCTCCACCCGGAACATCGCGTTGGGCAGCGGCTCGGTCACCGTGCCCTCGATCTCGATCGCGTCTTTCTTCGGCAAGCTCCGGTGGCCCTCGTCACGGACAGACCGACCCGTCCCAAGACGAGCCGAGACCGCCCCCGGGACTGGGGGCGGCCTGCAAGTATACGGGCGGCAGGGCGGCTCCGTCCATGGTCCGGGGGCCCAGCGGCTCAGGGAGGCCCGTCGGTGGGCCCGGCCGGCGCGCTGGAGGGGCGATCCGTGTCGAGGTCCTCGAGCACGACCACCTCCCCTTCGGCGTGTTCGAGCTCCGGCACGTCCTGCAGCTGGTGCAGCCATCGCAGGACCCGTTCGCGGGTGGTCCCCAGCTCGCGCCGGAGGGCGTCGCGCCGGGCCTCGAGCTCTGCCACGGCCCGGTCGACCCGCAGCGCTGCCTCCTCCCGGGACCGCTCCGCCGAGGATCGGACCGCGTCGGCCACGGCCTGGGCGTCGACCCGGATCCGCTCGGCCTCGGCCCGAGCCTCCGACACGATCCGCTCCGCCTCCGATCTGGCCTCGCGGCGGAGGGTCTCGAGCCCTTTGCCGATGCGCTCGGCCTCGTACTGCGCCTCGGCCACGATGCGCTTGGCCTCGTCCTCGGCTGCTCGGTAGGCCCGGGCCACCTCCTCGTCCAGTCCCTTCAGCACCTCCGCCACATGCTGCGAGATGGCGTCGTAGGGATCTTCGGGAGATCGGTCGGGGACCGCCACCTCGGCCCGGCGGCTGATCTCCGCCAGCTCGGCTGCCTGCTGTCGAACCCGCTCCTCGAGGATGTGGAAGCGATCCGCGATCCGCCCCAGGTACTGCAGGACCTGCGAGGGATCGTAGCCGCGCTTCACCGTGTCGAACCGCGCCTCGCGGATCCGGTCGGCGTTGGTGGGCACCGCGGCGTCGGGCGGCCCGGCGGCCATCACCGCCACCTCCGGGGAACCCCAGGACCGCCCAGCCGCCTCCGGCGTCCCAGGCCGAGGGCCGCGCCCGCGACCGGCACCGCGAACGCCACCGCAACCCCGATGGGCGTGAGCGGTGGGGGCGGCGGAGGCGGGGGACCGAGGTCGCTGGGCGTGGGGGTCGGAGCCGGCGTCGGCGTGAGGCTTCCGTTCGGGCTCGGCGTCCCGCTCGGGCTCGGGCTCGGCGTCCCGCTCGGGCTCGGGCTCGGGCTCGGCGTCCCGCTCGGGCTCGGCGTCCCGCTCGGGCTCGGGCTCGGGGTCTCCGAGGGTGTCGGGCTCTCGGTCGGGCTCGGGGTCTCCGAGGGTGTCGGGGTCTCGGTCGCGGTGGCCGTCTCGCTCGGCGTGGGGGACGGTGCCTCGCTCGGTGAGGGGGTCTCGGTGGGCGTGGGACCCGCCGTGGGGCTCGGGACGATCGGGCCGGCGGTGGGAGGGGGCGCCCGGCCGGGAGGCTCGGTGGGGGTGGGTGTCGGGGTCGGCGAGGGCACCTCCACCACCATCCCATCGACGGAGATGTCGCCGAGGACCGCCACGACGTCTCGAGCGAGCCTCGGAGGCACCGTCTCCAGCAGCGGCGGCACGGTGGTCACGATCGCACGGTCCAGGGCGAGGGTGTCGGCACCGGCGCCGAAGACCTCGTTGCGTTCGGCCGCGAGGGACCTGGCCATGTCGGTGATGACCTCGGGCGGCAGATGGGCCTGGAGACCCTCCAGCAGCATCTGGAGGAGCTCGTAGGCCTTCTCGAGATGCGCCGCCGCCTCTGCGGAGATCGCCCGGTCCGCCACCGGCGGGGACGTCCCCATCAGCCCCCGTCCGAACGCGACCGCGAGGATGAGCAGGGCCGCCGCGACCGCACCCTGCAGCCGGTCGTACCATCGACGCGTCTGCAGCGACCCGACCGCGAGCCCGGCAGATGAGCCCTCACCTCGCGCCCCCGCCGTCTGGGCGAGCGCATCAGGCTCCCGTTCGAGCGCCGAGGGTTCGACGGACCTGGGCGCTCGCCGGCAGAGACCGAGGATGACGGACTCGAGATCCTGGATGCCGATCCACTGTTCGACGAAGGCATCGGCCCCGCGCGACGAACCCTTCCACGCATCCCCCGGACTCGGCGTGACGACCACGACCTTGGTGGATGGGGCGGACCGGCGGATCCGTTGGACCAGACCGCTCCCCTCCTCGGCGGCCACGTCCTCGAAGATGACGACGGCATCGGGGGACCGCCGCTCGGCCTCCTGCACCGCGTCGACGGCCCGGGAGACCATCGCGCAGACATGGATCCCGCCCTCCTCCAGGAAGAAGCGGACCAGCTCCCGCTCGAGTTGCTGGCTGCCCGCCACCAGGACCGTGAGCGGCTCCTGGGCCGCCTCCGTCCTCCGCTGTTCATCCCGTGGCACGTCCGCGCACTCCCAACGTCGCTCGGAGCGGTCAAGGCGGGGGGTTCGACCTTACGATCGACCTCGGGGTCCATACGATAGCCGCTGCGAACGAGGCCGAAAAGTCCTCGGGGGCAGGAAACGCCGCGTTGGTCGCCTGGACGAGGCGATGGGCGCATCGGGGAGCGCGACGTGCGACGTTCGCCGTATGGATCCCTACCGCGAACGCATGGGAACGGACCAGGAGCCCCCGCGCTCGCCCTCGGAAGCGTTGTGGCGGAGCCTCAGCGGGCGGTGAGGACCTCGTTCCCGTCCTCGGTGACGGCGATCGTGTGCTCGAAGTGCGCCGAGAGGGCGCCGTCCTCGGTCACGACGGTCCAGTCGTCGGCCAGGACACGGGTCCGCCATGTGCCCATGTTGACCATGGGCTCCACCGCGATGACCAGGCCGGGCCGGAGCTCGGGACCCCGCCCCGGCTGCCCGTAGTTGGGGATCTGCGGGTCCTCGTGGAGGCTCCGGCCGATGCCGTGGCCCACGTACTCGCGGACCACCTCGAACCCCGCGCCCACGGCCACCTGCTCGACGGCGTGTGAGATGTCGGTCAGCCGTGCGCCCGGACGGATCTGGGCGATACCCGCGTCGAGGGACTCCTCGGTCACGCGGACCAGCTTCTCGGCCTCGGACGAGGGCGGCTCCCCGACGAACACGGTGACCGCCGAGTCCGCGTGGAACCCCTCCCAGACGGCCCCGAAGTCGAGCGACAGGAGGTCGCCGTCCTTCACGGCCCGCGCGTCCGAGGGGATCCCGTGGACCACCTCGTGGTTGATCGAGGTGCAGATCGAGGCGGGGAACCCCCGGTAGCCCTTGAACGACGGTGTCGCGCCCTGCTCGTGGATGTAGGCCTCGGCCACGGCGTCCAGCTGCCCGGTGGTCACGCCGGGGCGGACCGCCGCCAGGACGCGGTCGATCGTGCCGGCCACGATCCGGCCGGCCCGGCGCATCCGCTCGACCTCCTGGGGTGACTTGTAGATGATCATGTCTCGATGTCGGAGAGGTCGGCGATGGCCTCGATCGTGTGGTCGGCCACCACCTCCTCCGGGGCCTCGGCATCGATCTCGATGAGGATCCCCCGCTCCCAGAAGTACAGGACCAGGGGGGCGGTCTGCTCGCGGTAGACGTCGAGGCGCCGGCGGATCGTGGCCTCGTCGTCGTCGGAGCGGAGCTGGAGCTCGTGGCCGCACACGTCGCAGATGCCCTCGACGCGCGGCGGCTTGAAGTTGAGGTTGTAGGGACGCTTGCAGTTGGGGCAGACCACCCGTCCGGTGAGCCGCTTGACGGCCATCTCGTCGCCGATCCGGAAGTTCAGCACGGCCGAGAGGGGACGGCCCTGCCGTGACAGCGCGACCTCCAGTGCCTGGGCCTGGGGGACCGTCCGCGGATAGCCGTCGAGGATGAAGCCCTCCTGGGCGTCGGGCTCGTCGAGCCGGGCCATCACCATGTCGGTCACGATGTCGTCCGGCACCAGCTCCCCGCGCTCCATGGACGCCTTGGCCCGCATGCCGAGCTCGGTCCCCCGCGCGACCTGATCGCGGAACAGGTCGCCGGTGGCCACGATGGGCAGCCCGTACCGGTCCGCGAGCCTCCTGGCCTGGGTTCCCTTGCCTGCGCCGGGGGGGCCGAGGAGGACGATCCGCATGGCGCTACCTCAGGAACCCCTCGTAGTGACGCATGAGGAGCTGGGACTCCAGCTGTTTCATGGTTTCGAGCGCGACGCCGACCGTGATCAGCAGGGTGGTCCCGCCGAACGGGAACTGCTGGAAGGCCCAGATCGCCAGGACGATCGCGGGGATCAGCGCGATCGCGGCCAGGAACAGCGAGCCCGGCAGGGTGATGCGTACGAGCACGTCGTTCAGGTAGGTGGCCGTGGGCGGTCCCGGGCGGATGCCGGGGATGAAGCCACCGTACTTGCGCAGGTTGTCGGCCGTGTCCACGGGGTTGAACGCGATCGCCGTGTAGAAGTAGGCGAAGAACACCACCAGCAGGCCGTACACCGTCATGTACAGGGCGCTCCGCTGGTCGGTGAGCTGGTTGACGACTCCCTGGAACCAGCTGGCGTGGTAGACGCTGGCCAGGAGCGTCGGGAAGTACAGCACCGAGGCGGCGAAGATGATCGGGATCACGCCGGCCTGGTTGACCTTGAGGGGGATGTACGTGCTGCCGCCGGTGGTCATCCGCCGGCCCACCACCCGCTTGGCGTACTGCACGGGGATCCGGCGCTGGCCCTGCTCGATGTAGACGACCGCCACCACGATGGCCAGGCCGAGCAGCAGGATCGCGATGAACTTGGGCGTGCCGCCCTGCAGCAGGATGGCCCGGCCCTCCGAGGGCAGCCGCGAGATCACGCTGATGAAGATCAGCACCGACATCCCGTTGCCGATGCCGCGCTGCGTGATCAGCTCGCCCATCCACATGATCATCGCGGTGCCGGCCGTCATGATCAGGACGATCAGCGCGATGTTCGGCGGGGTGAACGTGCCCGGCTTGAAGATGTCCACACCGTTCAGCACCTGCGAGCCCGAGTGGAACAGGAAGACCAGACCGGTCGACTGCAGCAGCGCCAGCACGACCGTGACGTATCGGGTCCACTGGTTGATCTTCTTGATCCCGGTCTCGCCTTCCTTCTGCCACTTCTCGAGCTTGGGGATCACCACGGTGAGCAGCTGCATGATGATCGAGCTGGTGATGTACGGCATGATCCCCAGCCCGAACACGGCCATCTGGGTGAGCGCCCCGCCCGAGAACAGGTCGATGAACGAGAGGAACCCGCCCTGGTCCTGGTTGAAGGCGCTGGTGAGCCGGCTGATCTCCACCACCGGGACGGGGACGTGGCAGCCCAGCCGGTACACGGCGATGATCAGCAGGGTGAACAGGATCTTCTTGCGAAGGTCCGGCAGCTTGAACGCGTTGACGAAGGCTCTGAGCACGCGGCCTCTATCCTATCCCGGTCAGGCGATCAGCTCGGCCTTCCCTCCGGCCTGCTCGATCTTGGCCCTGGCGGCCTCCGAGAAGGCGTGGGCCCGGACGGTGAGCGCCCGGTCGAGCTCGCCCCGGGCGAGCACCTTCACCGGCCGGCCCTTGCGTACCAGGCCGTGTGCGTAGAGGGCCGCCGGGTCCACCACGTCATCCCCCTGCTCGAACACCTTGCCCAGGGTCTCCACGTTCACGACCGCGTACTCCACGCGGTTGGGGTTGGTGAACCCCTTGAGCTTGGGCACACGCCGCTGGAGCGGCATCTGGCCGCCTTCCCACCCCAGCTTGGGGTTGTGCCGGGCGAGGTAGCCCTTGGTCCCCCGGCCGGCGGTCTTGCCCCCCGCGCCGGCCCGGCCCCGGCCCACCCGCTTGCGGTCGCGGGTGGCGCCCTCGGCGGGCTTGAGGTGATGGAGCTTCATGCCTCGACCTCCTCCACCCGGACCAGGTGCCGGACCTTGGCGATCATGCCGCGGATCTCGGGGCGGTCGTCCTTGACCACCGAGTCGTCGATCCGGTGCAGCCCGAGCCGGCGGACCGTGTCCTTCTGGTCCCTCGGCCGGTCGATCACGCTGCGCACCTGGGTGACCTTGAGCTTGCTCATCGCCGACCACCCCGCGGGGGCGCCGGCGGTGCGGCCTGGTCGGCGTAGACCTCCTCGAGCTTGGCCGCCCGGGTGGCCTGGAGCCGCTCGTCGGCCGCGGCGACGGCCTCGAGCATCGGCTTGGGGGCCACCTCGTGGACGTCGCGGCCACGGAGCCGGGCCACCTCCTCGGGACGGCGGAGGTCCTTCAGCCCGGCCACGGCGGCCTTCACGATGTTGATCGCGTTGGACGAGCCCAGCGACTTGGACAGGATGTCCTTGATCCCGGCGCACTCGACCAGGGCGCGTACCGGACCGCCCGCGATGACCCCGGTCCCCGGCGCGGCCGGCTTGAGCAGCACGATGCCGGCCCCGTCCCGGCCGATCACCTGGTGCGGGATCGACGTGCCCATCATCGGCACCTCGAACATCTTGCGCTTGGCCTCCTCGACGCCCTTGGAGATGGCCGCCGGGACCTCCTTGGCCTTGCCGTACCCGACGCCGACCCGCCCGGCGCCGTCGCCCACCACCACGAGCGCGGCGAACGAGAAGCGACGGCCGCCCTTGACCACCTTGGCCACGCGGTTGATCGCGATGACGCGCTCCTCGTACATGCTCTTCTGCTCGGACGAGTCGTACCGTCGCATCAGATCGTGAGTCCTTCCTCTCGGGCCGCTTCGGCCAGCGCGGCGACCCGTCCGTGGTACAGGCGGCCCCCGCGGTCGAACACCGCGCGCTCGATCCCGCGCTCCCTGGCCCGTTGGGCGATCAGCTTGCCCACGGCCTTGGCCGCGTCGGTCTTGGTGCCCGTGACCGCGACCTCGCGATCGGAGGCCGCGGCCAGCGTGGTGGCCCCCACGTCGTCGATCAGCTGAGCGTAGATGTGCCGGTTGGAGCGGTACACGGCCAGGCGGGGCCGCTCCGCCATCCCCGAGATCTTCCGGCGGACCCGCACGTGCCGCTTCACCCGGGCCAGGCGCCTCGCCCTGGCGTCGCTCATGCGGCACCACCCTTCGCGGCCTTGCCCGCCTTCTTTCGGACGAACTCGTTCTCGTACCGGATGCCCTTGCCCTTGTAGGGCTCGGGCTTGCGGATCTTCCGGATGTCGGCTGCGACCTCGCCGACCTGCTCCTTGTCGTTGCCCCGCACCACGATCGATGTGGGCGCGGGGACCTCGAACTCGATCCCCTCGGGACACGTCACGACGACGGGGTGCGAGTACCCGACCGCGATCTCCAGGTCCCGTCCCCTCATGGCGGCGCGGTACCCGACGCCCACGATCTGCAGGCGCTTCTCGTAGCCCTTGGTCACGCCCTCGACCATGTTGGCGATCAGCGTGCGGGTCAGGCCGTGCAGGCTGCGGTGGACGTTCTCGTCGGAAGGCCGCTCCACCCGGATCAGGGCGTCCTCGCGGACGATGCGCATCTCCGGGTGCAGCCGACGGGACAGGGTCCCCCGGGGGCCCTTCACGGTCATCACCGCATCGTCGCCGAGGACGACCTCGACGCCGCCGGGGATCTCGATGGGCTGTCTCCCGATCCGGCTCATCGTCTCCTCACCACACGTACGCCAGGATCTCGCCGCCGATGCCCTTACGGGCGGCGTCCCGGTCGGTCATCACGCCCTGCGAGGTGGACACGATGGCGATGCCCAGCCCGCCCATCACGCGGGGCAGCCGGTCGCGCGGCGCGTACACCCGCCGGCCGGGCTTGGAGACACGCTTCAGGCCGGTGATGGTGCGCTCGCGCTTGGGCCCGTACTTCAGCCGGACCCGCAGGACCTCATGGATCCCCTCGCCCTCGGGCTCGAACCCCGCGACGTACCCCTCGGCCTCGAGGATCCTGAGGATGGCCCGGTTCATCTTGGACGCCGGGAGGGGCAGATCGTCCTTGTAGGCCAGGTTGGCGTTGCGGATCCGGGTCAGCATGTCGGCGACGGGATCCGAGACGTTCGTGCGCATCTTGGTGCTCACCATGACGCCTTGGTCACCCCCGGCAGCTCCCCGGCATGGGCCAGCTCGCGCAGGCAGATCCGGCACAGCAGGAACTTGCGGTACACGGCCCGAGACCGGCCGCAGCGCCGGCACCGCGTGTACTCGCGCACGTGGAACTTCGCCGGCTTCTCCTGCTTGTTGATCAGCGCCTTCTTCGCCATGCCTCCACCCTCTACGACGCGGCCGCCGTCACCGCCGGCATCCCCTCGAAGGGGAAGCCGAGCGCTTGGAGCAGCGTGCGCCCCTGGTCGTCGTCCTCGGCCGTCGTGACCACCGTGATGTCCATCCCCCGGACCTTCACGACCCTGTCGTAGTCGATCTCCGGGAAGATCAGCTGCTCGGTCAGCCCGAGCGTGTAGTTGCCGTGCCCGTCGAACGCCTGCGTGGACAGGCCCCGGAAGTCGCGGATCCTGGGGATCGCGGTCGACAGGAGCCGGTCCAGGAACTCCCACATCCGGTCGCCCCGGAGGGTGACCTTCGCGCCGATCGCCATGCCCTCGCGGAGCTTGAATCCGGCGATGGACTTCCTCGCCTTGGTCACCACGGGCTTCTGCCCCGTGATGATCGTGAGGTCGTCGACGGCGGCCTCCAGCATACGACCATCCTTGAGGGCGTCGCCGATCCCCATGTTCACGACGATCTTCTCCAACCGCGGGACCTGCATCGGGTTGCGCAGGCCGAGCTCGCGCTGGAGCCGCGGCAGCAGCTCCTCGCGGAAGCGCACCTTCAGCCGGGGACGGTAGCCGTCGGTCTCGCTGCTCACAGCTCGGCCCCGCACTTCCGGCAGATCCGGACCTTGGTGCCGTCCTCGTGCACGACGTGGCCCACCCGGGTGGGCCGGCCGCACGAGCGGCAGACGGGCTGGACGTTGGAGATGTCGATGGGCAGCTCCGTGTCGATGATCCCGCCCTGCTGCAGCTGCTGGCCGCCCGTGGACCGCTTGCCGGTGGTCCGCTGGTGCTTCTTGGCCAGGGCCGCGCCCTCGACCAGCACGCGCCCCTCCTTGGGCAGCACGCGGATCACCCGGCCGGTGTGACCGCGGCTCTTGCCGGCCATCACGCGCACGGTGTCGTCCTTCTTGATGTCCACGCCCGGCATCGTCACAGCACCTCCGGCGCCAGCGAGATGATCTTCATGAAGCGCTTGTCGCGGAGCTCGCGCGCCACGGGGCCGAAGATGCGCGTGCCCCGGGGGTTCTTGGCGTCGGTGGTCAGCAGGACCACGGCGTTGTCGTCGAACCGGATGTACGAGCCGTCCGGGCGGCGACGTTCCTTGGCGGTGCGCACGACCACGGCCTTGACCACCTCGCCCTTCTTCACCCCCGCGTTGGGGATGGCGTCCTTGACCGAGCCCACGATGATGTCGCCCACGCCGGCGTACCGGCGGTGCGAGCCACCCAGGACCCGGATCACCAGGACCTCCTTGGCCCCGGTGTTGTCCGCCACCCGGCAACGCGTCTCCTGCTGGATCACCCGTGCTCCCTACTCGGCCCGCTCGACGACCTCGACCACCCGCCACCGCTTGGTCTTGGACAGCGGGCGGGTCTCCATGACCCGCACGAGGTCGCCGACGTGCGCCTCGTTGGCCTCGTCGTGGGCGGCGAGCTTGGCCGACCGCCGCACGATCTTCTTGTAGAGGGGGTGCCGGATCTTCCGGTCCACCTTGACCAGGACGGTCTTGTCCATCTTGTCGGACACGACCACCCCGGTGCGGACCTTCCGACGCCCCCGTTCGTGTACCTGTGGCTCGCCCTGGCTCACGACCCCTCCTCGGCGCCGCCCTCGGCGTCCTCGATCGACGGCTGGGCCTCCGTCTGTGGCTCCTCGATCCGGTCATCCGCCGGGCCCTCGGCGGCCGGACCCGGCTCGGACCGCACGGCGGCGACCCCGACCTCCTCCAGCTCGAGCTCCAGCTCCCGCTCGCGCAGGAGGGTCAAGATCCGGGCCAACTCGTGCCGGACCTGCTTGATCCGCATCGGGTTGTCGAGCTGCCCCGTCGCCAGCTGGAACCGCAGGTTGAACAGCTCCTCCTTGAGCGACTCGAGCCGCTCCAGGAGCTCCTCGTCCCCCAGCTCGCGGAGCTCGGCCACGCGGGTCACTCCGCACCTCCCGCCCGGGCGATGAACTTGGTCTTGATCGGCAGTTTGTGGGCCGCCCGCAGCATGGCCTCGCGGGCCAGCGACTCCGAGACGCCCGACAGCTCGAACATCACGCGGCCGGGCTTGACCACCGCCACCCAGCCCTCGGGGTTGCCCTTGCCCGAGCCCATCCGGGTCTCGGCGGGCTTCTTGGTGTAGGGCTTGTCGGGGAAGATGTTGATCCACACCTTCCCGCCACGGCGGATGTGTCGGGTGATGGCCACGCGGGCCGCCTCGATCTGGCGGTTGGTGATCCAGGCGGGCTCCATGGCCACCAGGCCGTAGTCGCCGAAGTGGACCTCGGCGCCGCCCTTGGCTTGCCCCCGCATCCGGCCGCGATGCACCTTACGGTGCTTGACCTTCTTCGGCGCGAGCATCAGGCGCCCTCCCCGTCCCGCGACCCTTCGTCCTCCGCCGGCGCCGTGGGGGGCGCCGACTCCACGGAGGCCTCGGGGACCGGGGCAGCCTGGGGCTCCTCGGAGGCCTCCGCCTCGGAAGGGGCCGGCTCGGCCGCCGCCGGCTCCGGCACGGGCTCGTCCACCTCCGCCGCCTCACGCTCGTCGGTGATCAGGGCCCCGGTCGAGGCCCCGCCCCCGCTCGAGACCTGGGCCAGGGCTCGGGCCCGGGCGCGCTCGGTCTCCTGCTCGGCCTGGGGGATCTCGTCGCCGTGGTAGACCCACACCTTGACGCCGATCAGCCCGAACGTGGTCTTGGCCTCGGCCGTCCCGAAGTCGATCCGCGCCCGGAGCGTGTGCAGGGGCACGCGGCCCTCGCGGTACCACTCGCGGCGGGACATCTCGGTGCCCCCCAGGCGCCCGCCGCACTGCACCCGAACGCCGAGCGCCCCGGCCCGCATCGCGGTCTGGACCGCCCGGCGCATGGCCCGGCGGAACGACACGCGGCCGGCCAGCTGCTCGGCCACGCCCTGCGCGAGCAGCGTGGCGTCGGTCTCCGGCCGCAGCTCGCTGGCCGCCGAGTTCATGTCCTCGACCTTCACATCGACCCGCTTCTTGGTGTAGCGCTCGACGTCCTTGCGGATCCGGTCGACCTCGGCCCCCTTGCGGCCGATCACGATGCCCGGGCGGGCCGTGCGGATGAACACCCAGATCTGGTCGCCCTTGCGCTCGATGTCGATGCTGGAGATCCCGGCGCGGGACAGGCGCGAGCGGATGTGCTTGCGGACCCAGACGTCCTCGTGGAGCGCCTCGGCGTAGTCGCGCCCGGCGTACCAGTTGGACTTCCAGGGGTAGATGACCCCCAGCCGGAACCCGTACGGGTTGACCTTGTGACCCACTAGCCCTCTTCCTCTCCCAGCGACCTCACCACCACGGTGATGTGCGACGTGCGCTTGCGGACGCGGGCGGCCCGCCCGTAGGCGCGAGGCCGCCACCGGCGCAGCGTCGGTCCGGCGTCCACCCAGGCCCGGTCCACGACCAGGTTCTGCGGGACCACGCCCGGCACCTGCTCCGCGTTGGCGACCGCCGAGTCCAGACACTTCTCGATGGTCCGGGAGGCCCCGAGCGGCGAGAAGCGCAGGATGCGGCGGGCCTCGTCCACCTGCTGCCCGCGGATGAGATCGACCACCCGCCGGGCCTTCGGCGGCGAGATCCGCACGAACCTGACCTGTGCCTTGGCTTCCATCGCCCTACCTGAGCGAGCTGCTCCGCTCGGAGCGCGCGTGCGACCGGAACGTGCGGGTCGGCGCGAACTCGCCGAGCTTGTGCCCGACCATCGACTCCGAGATGTACACGGGGACGTGCTTGCGGCCGTCGTGGACGGCGATCGTGTGCCCGACCATCTCGGGCACGATCGTCGAGCGGCGGGACCAGGTCCTGATGACCTTCTTCTCGCCCCGCCGATTCATCTCGGCCACCTTGACCATCAGGTGCTCGTCCACGAACGGACCCTTCTTGATGGACCTGGGCATCGGCTAGCCACGCCCCTTCCCACGGCGCCGGACGATGAGCTTGTTCGACGCCTTGTTCTTCTTCCGCGTGCGACCCTCCTTCTTGCCCCACGGCGACGTGGGGTGGCGGCCGCCCGAGCTCTTGCCCTCGCCGCCGCCGAGCGGGTGGTCCACCGGGTTCATGGCCACGCCGCGGACCGAGGGCCGCTTGCCCTTCCACCTGTTGCGTCCGGCCTTGCCGAGCTGGATCAGCTCGTGCTCGGCGTTGCCGACCTCGCCAACGGTGGCCTTGCAGGATGCCTCGACCATCCGCGTCTCTCCCGAGGGCAGCCGCAGCGTGGCGTACGTGCCCTCCTTGGCCATCACCTGGATGCTGGTGCCGGCCGAGCGAGCCATCCGCGCCCCGGCTCCGGGCTTGAGCTCGACGGCGTGGACCGTCGTGCCCACCGGGATGTTCCGGAGCGGCAGCGCGTTGCCCGGACGGATGTCGGCGGTCTCCCCCGAGAGCACCCGATCGCCCCTCCCGAGCCCCTGCGGCGCAAGGATGTACCGCTTCTCGCCGTCGGCGTAGTGCAGCAGCGCGATACGGGCGGTGCGGTTGGGGTCGTACTCGATGTGCGCCACCTTGGCCGGAACGCCGTCCTTCTCGCGACGGAAGTCGATCACCCGGTACCGCCGCTTGGTCCCGCCACCCTGGTGGCGCGCGGTGATGCGGCCGTGCGCGTTGCGCCCGGCCCGCTTGCGACCCTTGGCCAGGAGCGACTTCTCGGGCTTGCTCCGGGTGAGCTCGTCGAACGACGAGACGCTCGCGCCCCTGCGCCCCGGCGTGGTCGGCTTGTACTTGCGAACGGCCATGGCTACTTCCCGGTCTCGAAGATCTCGAT
>JBHGAT010000210.1:0-3884 GCA_041946645.1 Candidatus Velamenicoccus archaeovorus
CTACGCCGGCGATTTTACAGACCGCTCCCTTTGGCCGCTCGGGCACCCTCCCGGAAGCATCCGTAAGATTACCGAACGATGGCCAAGGACACCTTCTCGTTCGACGTGGTCTCGCAGGTCTCGATGCCCGAGGTCGCCAACGCCGTGGACCAGGCCCGGCGCGAGATCTCCCAGCGGTTCGACTTCAAGAACACCGGGACCACGATCGACCAGGACGACAAGCTGATCGAGCTCCGCTCCTCCACCGAGGATCGGCTCAAGGCCGCCCTGGAGGTCCTCAAGGAGAAGGCCGTCCGGCGCGAGATCCCCCTCAAGGCCTTCGCCTACGGTCCCGTCCAGCCGGCCGCCCGCGGTACGTTCCGCCAGAGCGTCAACGTGAACGTGGGCATCTCCGAGGACAAGGCCAAGGAGATCGTGAAGTACCTCAAGGGCACCCACATCAAGGTCCAGAGCCAGGTCCAGGGCGACCAGGTCCGCGTGAGCGGCAAGAAGAAGGACGACCTCCAGGCGGCCATCCAGGCCCTCAAGGAGCACGACTTCGACATCCCGCTCCAGTTCGTGAACTACCGCTGAGGTCGTTCGCTCCGGCGCATCGGCGGCCCGGTGACGTGCCGGTCCGGCGGATTGCCCGCCCGCTCGGGCCCCGGGTAGGCTGGGCCCATCGGAGGTGATAGACGTGGACGTTGAGCGCCTGAAGGCCAGGGCGGCCGAGATCACCCGGAAGGAAGACGCTCGACTGGTCGAGCGGACCCCGGCGTCCGCCGAGCTGCATGCCCGGGCGGTGAGGAGCCTCCCGGCCGGCGTCGCGTCCAACTTCCAGGCCCACGATCCCTACCCCGTGTACCTGGAGCGGGGCAAGGGCTCGAGCGTCTGGGACGTGGACGGGAACGAGTACCGCGACTTCCACGGTGGGTTCGGGGTCAACGTGGTCGGCCACGCCCACCCGGCGATCGTCGAGGCCATCCGCGCGGTGGCCGACCGGGGCATCCACTTCGCCGTCACGACGCCATCGACGGTGGCGCTTGCCGAGCAGATCTGCGAGCGGTTCCGGCTGGACCAGGTGCGGTTCGTGAACTCGGGCACCGAGGCCACGATGGACGCCCTACGGGTGGCCCGCGCTGCCACGGGACGGGACCGCGTGGTCAAGATGGAGGGCTCGTACCACGGCCACCACGACGCCCTCTTGTTCTCGGTCGTGCCCGAGGCCGACACGCTCGGCCTGCGGAGCAACGTGAGCGGCGAGGCGGCCGACTCGGAGGGCACGGCGTACACGACCCAGCCCACCTCCAAGGGCGTCCCCCGGTCGATGTGGGAGGACACGATCATCGTGCCCTTCAACGACGCCAAGGCGGTCGAGGACGTCTTCGCGGAGCACGGAGACGAGATCGCGGCGGTGGTCCTCGAGCCGGTGATGATGAACATCGGGATCGTCGTGCCCAAGCCCGGCTACCTGCAGGCCCTCCGCGACGTCTGCGACCGGCACGGCGCCGTGCTCATCTTCGACGAGGTGAAGTGCGGCGGGACGATCGCCTACGGTGGGGCGACCGAGCGGTTCGGCGTGCGGCCGCACCTGGCGGCGTTCGCCAAGGCCGTGGGGGGCGGGGCCACGATCGGCGCGTTCGGGGGCGAGGCGGCCATCATGGAGGTCGTCACCCGAGGAGCGGCCCAGCAGGGCACGTTCAACGGCAACCCGCTCTCGGTCGCGGCGGGCCTGGCAGCGCTGACCCAGGTGCTCACACGCGACGCCTACGAGGACCTCGGCAAGATGGGCACCCTCCTGGCCGAGGGCTGCCAGCGGGCCATCGACGAGAGCGGCATCCCGGCCCACACGGTCGACCTCGGTGCCAAGGGATGCGTCTCGTACCGCACGGAGCCCCTGACCGACTACCGGGACTTCCTGGAGACGCTGCCCGACCTCTACTACGCCTCGTACCCGTGGATGGTGAACCGGGGCGTCTTCATGACCCCGGGGGACGAGGAGCAGTGGACGATCTCGGTGCAGCACTCCGAGGACGACATCCAGCGGTACGTCGACGCGTTCGGGGAGTTCTGCCAGGAGCTGGTCTCCTAGGGCGACCGGGTCGCGTGCCCTGCGGTCCTCCCGGAGCGGTCCCGTGACGCCACCGGTCCGAGCCGTGCTGCTCGACCTGTGGGACACCCTGGCCTGGAACGAGTGGCCGCCGTTCCGCGACCTGGTGGCCGAGCTCACCGGCGTGCCCGTCCCCCGGCTCCGCGACGCGCTGATCGGCACGGTCGCGATCCGCAACCGGGGCACCTACGCGGACGACGCGGGGGACTGGGAGGCCGTGTTCCGCGCGCTGGGGCTGGAGCGGGCGGCCGAGCTCGGCGCCGAGGTGGCCGTCCTGGAGGCCGAGCACCTGCGCCGGACCACGCACCTGTTCGAGGACGCCCGGCCGGCCCTCGAGCGGCTCCGGGCCTCGGGGCTCCGCACGGCGATCGTGAGCAACTGCTCCCACGCCACGGCCCCCGTCGTGGACCGGCTGGCGCTGCGCGAGCTGGTCGACGGCGTCGTCCTGTCGGTCGAGCTCGGCAGCGTCAAGCCCGAGCCGGCCATCTACCAGGCCGCGTTGGATCTGGTGGACGTCCCCGCCGGCGAGGCCCTGTTCGTGGACGACCAGGTCCCGTTCTGCCGGGGAGCCGCCGAGCTGGGGATCGGGCCGGTCCTGATCCGGCGTGGGATGCCGGCCTGGGACGACGCCGACCCTCCGGACCCCGGCGACATCCCGGTGATCGCCACCCTCGACGAGCTCCCGGCCTGAGGGACACGCGAGGGCCGGACCGGCGCACCGATCCGCCCCCCGCGGGCGATCCGCCCCCTACAGGTGGCGGGCGATCTCCTCCAGCCTGGCGATCCGCGCCTCGATCGGCGGGTGCGTGGAGAACAGGTTGGCCAGCGACTGGCCGGTGCTCCGCCGCTGGCGGGGCGCCTCGGCGGAGAACGGGTTCACGATGAACATGTGCGCCTGCGCCGGGCTCACCGTCTGCGGCACCGGCACCTGCTTGGACGCGAGCTCCAGCTTGCGGAGGGCGCTGGCCAGGGCATCGGGGTCGTGGGACAGGAGCGCGCCGGACTCGTCCGCCTGGTACTCGCGGGACCGGGACACGGCCAGCTGGATGATGGCCGCCGCGATGGGCGCCAGGATCCAGGCGATCAGGAACGCGAAGGGCCCCAGCGGGTTGTCCCGGCTGTCGCTTCCGCCGAAGAAGAACGCGAACCGCGCCAGCAGCGTGATGCTCATCCCGATGCCCGCCGCGATCGAGTTGATCAGGATGTCGCGGTTCTGGACGTGCGAGAGCTCGTGGGCCAGGACCCCGCGGAGCTCGCGCTCGTCGAGGATCTGGAGGATCCCCTTGGTCACGGCCACCGAGGCGTGCTTGGGGTTCCGCCCGGTGGCGAACGCGTTCGGCTGGAGCATCTCCGACACGAAGACCTTCGGCATCGGCATGTGGTTCAGGTCGGCCAGCTCCCGGACGATCGCGTACAGGCGCGGGTACTCCTGCTCGGTCACCGGCTTGGACCGGGTCGTGGCGATGGCGATCCGATCCGAGAACCAGTACAGGGCGAAGTTGATCCCCAGGGCGATGAACAGGAACGTCCAGGCGCCCTGCGTGCCGAAGAAGACGCTGCCGATCAGAACGAACAGGCCGCCCAGGGCGGCGATGAGGATCCAGGTCTTCGCCCGGTTGATCCCGATCACGTTCGGCTCCTCCTCGTGAGATGCAGCAAGACCTCCGCCACCGAGGCGAAGGTCTTGCCGGGTTCGCGTCCCGCGAGGGCCGGCTCCGTCACCGGAGCGTGCTGACGACCTCCCGCCTGGGGCTACTCCCCTTCCACCTGGGCCCATGTTCTCACAGCACGTTCG
>JBHGAT010000211.1:0-3873 GCA_041946645.1 Candidatus Velamenicoccus archaeovorus
CTGAGGGTCGGGCTCAGCCCAAGCGGTCGCGGAGCTCGGCGGCCAGACCGAGCTCGCGCCGCGAGCGGAGCCGCTCCAGGGTGGGCAGGGCCAGGGCCAGGTGCGCCCGCGCATCTTCCCCCCGGCCGGCCTCGTCATGGGCCCGGGCCAGGTCGAGCCGGGTCACCCCGACCTCCCATGCCGCCTCGAGCCGATCGAACGCCTCGCCGGCGGCCCCCAGGAGCTCGACGGCCCGATCGGGGTGGCCCGCGGCCAGCGCGCTCCGGCCTTCCAGCCGGTCGGCGTAGGGGGCGAGCTGCATGACCCCCGCCCGCGCCCCGTAGGTGCGCGCGTCCCCGGTCACCTCCTCGGCCCGGTCCCAGCTCCCCTCCTCGGCCACGAGCTCGCACCACGCCTCGAGGACCTCCTCGCGGCCCTCGCCCACCTCGGGGACCTCCGGTCGGGCCAGCAGCTCCCGGGCCTGCGCGAACGCTCCCCGGCGGGCCAGGAGCCGGACCCGCCACAGGGTCCACGCGGTGTCGGGCCGCTCCTGCACGTGCTCGAGCCACCCGAGGATGCGCAGGCTCCGGTCGGCCAGCTCCCCGTTCCCCTGGACGTCGTGGACGAACGCCGACAGCGCCACGTGCACCGTGGCGAACCCCGGCGGGTGGTCCCGCCGGTCGCCCAGGAGCTCGTCGGAGCGGGCCACGTCGGCCAGGAACCCCTCCCAATCGCCCAGACGGAACGCCGCCGTCGCCCGGAAGTCCAGGCAGTACAGCGCGTACATGGGGTTCCGGCCCTCGGTCTCGTGGAACCCCCGGTGGGCCAGGTCGTAGGCCTCCCGGTAGCGGCCGGAGTCCACGGCCCACCACGCCGCGGTGCCGTAGATGTCGCCCAGCTCGAAGGGGTCGTCGATGGCGGGAGCCAGCGCCAGCCGGCGCCGGAGCGAGCTCTCCATGGCCCCGTACCGACCCTCGACGTGGTAGGTCCAGCAGACGGCGTCGAGCGCCGACGACGCCAGCTTGGGCCGCCCGAGCCGCTCGGCCATCGCCGAGGCCTCCTCGCCGATCCGTCTGGCCTCGAGCACGGCCCGGGGGTGGGAGCGCCAGCTCTCGGGATCGGCCCGGGGCCAGAAGGACCGGGCGATCAGCAGCCGGGCACGCTCCTCGCTGTCGCCCTCCCCCGCCCGCTCCAGGCCGATCCGCAGGTACGGCTCGAGCTGATCGACCCCGACCTGCTGCCGCATCACACCGCGGCTCCGGGTGGCCAGCTCCAGCAGCGTGGCGCACAGCCCGGCGACCTCGCGATCCTCGTCGGGACCGCCCGGCCCCCCACCGGCCACCCGGAGGTCGATGGCGCGCTTGAGCGCGTTCCAGGCCAGGTCGCCCTCGGAGTCGTGGAAGGAGGCCAGCCCGGCCGCCTCGAGGGCCCTCGAGCGCTCCCGGTCGTCGGCGGCCAGGGCCAGCGCGCTCTCCGCGTACCCCTCCGCCGCGCCGAGCACCCCCTTGCCCAGGGCGGTGCTCGAGGCCAGCAGCGAGAACCGGAACGCCTTGCGGCGGAGCGCCTCCTCCTCCGCCGGGTCGTGGCGGGGGTCCTCGAGCAGGGCCCGACGGGCCTCGTGGTAGTGGTGGCCCAGGAGCTCGGCGAACTCGGTCGTGCGCTCGCCGGCACGCTCCTCGATCCATCCGGCGACCGCGGCATGGGTCCGGGCCCGCTCCCGCCGGGGGAGGCTCTGGTACGCCACGTCCCGTGTGAGCACGTGGCGGAACGCGTACTCCGGCTCCCCGCCCATGGTGGAGCCGACCCGCGAGCGCACCAGCCCCCGCTCCTCCAGGTGGGTCAGGGCGTCGCGGACCGACGGCACGACGGCGCCGCTGGCCTGGACGAGCCGCTCGACCGCCCCCGGCCAGAACACCTTCCCCACCACCGCGGCCGCCTGGAGAACGCGCTTCCGGTCGGGCTCCAGGTGGTCGATCCGCGCCGCCAGGACGCCCTGGACGGTCTCGGGGATCTCGACGTCGCCCGACGTGGCCCGGCCGAGCACGCGCCCGTCGTCCAGGATGTGACGGACGATCTCCTCCAGGAAGAACGGGTTCCCGCCGGCCCGGTGGAGGATCCGCGTCGAGAGCGATGGCGGGACCTCGACGTCGCCCAGGAGGTGGGCCAACAGGTCCTCGGTGTCCGAGCCGGAGAGCGGCTCGAGCAGGACCGAGGAGAAGTCCAGCCGGCCGCCCCCCCACGTCGGGCGGCGGTCCCGGAGCTCGGGCCGGGCCGGGCAGACGAACAGCACGCCGCCGGTGGTCCGCTCGGCCAACGCCTCGAGCAGGTCGAGCAGCGCGGCGTCGGCCCAGTGGAGGTCCTCGATCACCGCGATCACCGGGCCCGCTCGGGCCGCCGCGGAGAAGAACGCCCGCCACGCATCCTCGCTCTCGGCCCGGATCCGTCCGGGGTCGACCTCGAACGGCGGGCCGGCCGGGTCTGCGATCCCCACGGTGAAGGCGAGGACCCGGACGACGGCCTCCCGCCGCGGGGCCGTGATGCCCGCCCCGGCCAGCAGCTCGTCCATCACCGTCGCGCACTTCTCGAACGCGAGCGCCGGCGGGTCGTCGTCGAGCACCCCGGCATGGGCCTTGAGGATCTCGCCGAGGGGCGAGTACGTCACGCCGTCCCCGTAGGGCAGGCATCGCCCCCGGAGCGAGACCACCGAGCCGGTGCGGGCCATGGCCCGGCTCTCGAACTCCTCGACCAGCCGGGACTTGCCCACGCCGGCCTCGCCGTAGACCGTCACCAGGTACGGATGGCCCTCGCCCCGCACGCGCTCGAACACGGAGTCGAGCAAGGCGAGCTCGCGCTCGCGCCCCACGAGGGGAGCCATCGCGCCGGCCGCCCGCTCCATCGTCACCGCGGGCGTGGTGACCGCGACGGGGCCCGAGCCCACGGCCACCAGCTCGAACACGCGCACCGGCTCCTCCTTGCCCTTCAGCTCGCGGCTCCCGAGATCGCGGAGGGCGACGTGGCGGGCCGCCGCCCGGGCCGTCCGTGGGCCGACCAGCACGTGGCCCGGTCGCGCGGCGGTCTGCAGGCGGCTGGCGACGTTCACGGCGTCGCCGGCGACCATCCCCCGCCCGGGCTCGGGCACGGCCGTGGCCAGGACCTCGCCCGTGTTCACGCCGATCCGCATGGCCAGCGTGACAGCGTGCTCGCGGTCGAGCTCGCGGTTCAGCTCGGACAGCCGGGCCTGCATGCGGTGGGCCGCCCGGAGCGCCCGCACGGGGTCGTCCTCGTGCGCGACCGGGACCCCGAACACCGCCATCACGGCATCGCCGATGAACTTCTCGACGGTCCCGCCCTCGGCCTCGATCTCGCCCAGCATCGCGTCGAAGTAGCGGCTCATCACCTCCTTCAGGCGCTCGGGATCGAGGCGCTCGCCCAGCGCGGTCGAGCCCTCCAGGTCGGAGAACAGGACCGTCACGAGCTTGCGCTCCTCGGTCTGACCGGCCGCCGCTCGAGCCACGGCGGTCCCGCACTCGGGGCAGAAGTGTGCGTCGGCGGGGAGCTCGGCGCCGCAGACGTCGCAGGTCCCGGACAGACGGGTGCCGCAGCGAGCGCAGAACCGCGCGGACACCAGGTTCTGGGCCCCGCAGGTCGCGCAGCGGCGCTCGGCGAGGGCGTCCATCCGCGAGCGAGTCTAGGCAGGGGCGTCGGGGATTCCTAGAGCGGGGATCCGCGAGCGTGGGCATGACAGGGTGCGCTCACGGGTCGCGCCGAGGGTGGTGCCCGGGGTGGGACTCGAACCCACACGCCCTTTCGGGCCAGGGCTTTTAAGACCCCTCCGTCTTCCGTTCCGGCACCCGGGCACCCGCGACTATAGCGAGCGGACGCCGATGTCCGTCC
>JBHGAT010000212.1:0-5509 GCA_041946645.1 Candidatus Velamenicoccus archaeovorus
TCGTACGCGTCCCCCTCCCCGTTGGCCTCCGCGTGCCGCTCGAGCGGGCCGAAGTGGTCCCGCCACCACCGGAGGTTCCCGCCCGAGACGAACCCGGGGTTCTCCAGCAGCCAGGCGTCCGGGTCGGCGTGCGGGTGGCACTCGACCAGCATCGAGGGGTCCTCGCGGGGCTCGGAGGACGCCGCGCAGACCGGCTCGGCGGTGCCGACCACGTCGCAGACCTCCCCGGGAGCGAACACCCCGGCCCCCAGCGTCGCCGCCATCTCGTCGCCGCACCCGACGGCCACGACGGTGGCGGGCTCGAGCCCGGTCATCTCGGCGAACCCTGGGGTGACGGTCGAGATCGGCTCGGTGGCGGCCACCACCTCCGGGAGCATGCGCTCCGGGATCTCGACGACGTCGAGGGCCTCCTGCGACCACGTCCGGGACCGCGGGTCGAGCAGCGCGAGCGACGACGCGTTCGAGTAGTCGATGGCGACGGCGCCAGCGATCTCCCGGAGGACATAGGTGCCGGGCGACATGAGGAAGGCCGCTCGTGACCAGATGTCCGGCTCCTCGTCGCGGACCCACAGCGCCTTGAACACGGCGTGGGACGAGTCGAGGTTGGCGCCGACGTGGCGGTAGAACTCGCGCGGGTCCATCCGCTCGGCCACGCGGGCGGCCTGGGCCTCGGCCCGGCGGTCCATCCAGATCATCGCCGGCCGCAGCGGCTTGCCGTCGGACCCGCACACCACCATGCCGTCGAGCTGCGAGCCGAACGACAACCCCTTCACGGCCGAGGATCCCTCGGGCACGTGGGCGAGCACCTCCCGGACGCCCGCCGCGACGGCCTCGGGCCACAGCGTCGCGTCCTGCTCCGCCGCGCCGGGGAACGGGTAGGAGAGGTCGTACGCCTGGTACGAGGAGGCCACGAGCGTGCCGTCCGCCGCGTACAGCGCGACGTTCGTCCCCTGGCTCCCGACGTCGCATCCGATCACGTACGGGTGCCCGCTCCCGGTCACGGCAGGATCACCATCTTCAGGCCGGCGCCGGAGCGGATCGTCTCGAAGGCCTGGCCGATGTGCTCCAGCGAGAAGCGGTGCGTGACCACGCGTCCGAGCTCCTCCTGCCGCCGGTCAAGGTAGTCCATCGTGATCCGGTACTGACGGTGCGTCGCACCGTAGGCACCGAGCACGGCGAGCTCCTTGTAGTGGAGCTGGTTCATGTCGAGCGGGCTCACCGGATCGTGCTTCGGCAGCCCGGCGAAGTAGACCAGACGGGCCCGCTTGGCGGCCATCTCCAGCGCGGCCTGCTGTCCCTGCTTGGACGGCGCGGCGACGCTCACGCGGTCGGCGCCTCGGCCCTCGGTGCGCGACAGGACCTCGGCGACGCCGTTGTCGTCGCCGGCCACCCACGCGTCGTCGACCAGGTGCCCGACGATCCCCATGGCCACCTGCAGCCGGTCCCCGTTGACGTCCGTGAGGTAGATCCGGCTCGCCCCGCGGTCGCGAGCCATGACGGCCTGCCAGCACCCGATCGGCCCCGTCCCCACGATCACCACGACGTCTCCCAGGCGCACGTCGAGCATCTCGATGCCGTTCAGCGCGCAGGCGAACGGGTCGGCGGTCGTGGCCAGGTCCGAGGGGAGGTGCGGCGGCAGCTTGATCAGGTTCTTGGTGGCGATCGGCGGCACCGCCGCCAGGTCCGCGTAGGCGCCGGGGAACGGGTCGTAGCCGTAGAGGAGGTGGTGCTCGCACAGGTTCTGGAACCCGTCGACGCACCAGCGGCACTCGCCGCAGGTGAGGATCGACCCCAGGAAGACGCGGTCGCCCCTGGCCACGCCGGGCGGGAGCACCGCCTCCGGCCCCACCTCCTCGAGCACGCCCACCGGCTCGTGGCCGAGCAGCCACGGGACCGGGGCCTTGGGGTCGCCGTTGAAGAAGGTGCGGGCGTCGGTCCCGCAGATGCCGCAGGCCTCCACGCGAAGCATGGCCCCGGCCGGATCGAGCTTCGGCTCCTCCACGTCCCGCACCTCGATCGCGTCGACCCCGGTCATGAACGCCGCCCTCATGACGCCACCCCCACCGATCCGGAGAGCTCCTCGAAGGCCTTGTCCCAGGACCAGCCCTCACGGATCACCCGCGACAGCGCCCGCGTGATGGCCCGGGGATCCGCGTGCATGAAGATGTTCCGGCCCACCGAGCACCCGATGGCCCCGGCCTGCATGGCCTGCTCCATCCGGCGCAGCAGCTCGTCGTCCTGGAGCCGCGACCCCCCGGCCAGCACCACAGGGATGCCGTTCGCGGCCGTGACCAGCTTGGCGAACGACCCCGCGTCCCCGGGCCAGTTGGTCTTCACGATGTCCGCGCCCAGCTCGGCGCACATCCGGACGTTCCGACGCAGGTACTCGAACCCGTACCGGTCCTTGAGCTCCTCCACCGAGGCGTACGTGGTGGGGAACTCCGCCTCCGCGATGAACGGCATGCCCAGCGCCGCGCACTCCCGTCCCACCGCGGAGAGGATCCGGAGCATCCGGGGCTCCGTGTCGCCGCCGAGGGCCGTGAACAGCACCACGGCGTCGGCGCCCAGGCGCAAGGCCTCTTCGACCTCCGCGATCTGCACGGTCTCCGGCCGGCCGTTCTCCGGCGCCGCCGAGGCCGACAGCAGGAGCGCGAGGGAGGTCGTGGGGGCGAAGGCGGGCTCGGCCACCCGGATCATCCCCTTGCTCATCATGATGACGTTCGCCCCGCCCGCGACCGCCTCGGCCGTCCGGGTCTGGATGTCGGCGAGGGGCTCGAGGAACTCCGGGGAGGTCATGCCGTGATCCAGCGCGCAGATCACGGACACGCCCGAGCCGTCGATCACCCGCTTCAGCCGCATGGACTTGCCCACCGGTTGCGTCACCCGAACCTCCTTCCGGGGCCGCGGCGGACCACCATGAACTCGAACGCGTCCGCCAGATGATGCTCGTGCGAGGACATGACGGGACGCCCCGCTTCGTCGTAGTCGACCTGGTGCAGGTACAGCACGAGGGTCCCTCGGGGGACGCGGAGCTTCTCCGCGACCATCCGGTTCGCTCGTGCCGGAGCGAAGCTGGCCACGCCGTGGTGGATGGCGATGCCGAGCTCCCTCTCGAAGAGCTCGTACAGGGAGCCCCGGACGAAGCGCCGGCGGATCGCAGGGCGTCCCTCGATCAGCCACGCGGGGATCACGTCCACCGAGTGCACGACCCGCCGCCCGTCGGCCGTGCGGACCCGCTCGACGCGCAGGACCTCGTCCTCCGGCGAGAGGCCGAGGCGCTCCGCCTCCTCGGGTCCGGCGGGGGCCCCGCGGACCGTGGCCTCCTCGAAGCCGGGCCGCATGCCAGCGGACCGGATGGCCTCGGTGACTCCGAAGTTCGCGTCCAGGTTGTTGCGCAGTCGATGGCCGGCGGCCAGGAACGTCCCCGCTCCCCGCGTCCTGGTCAGGAGCCCCTCGTCCTCGAGGGGCCGCAGGGCCTCGCGCAGCGTCGCCCTCGAGACGCCGAGCTCGGCCGCCAGCTCCGGCTCCGGCGGGAGCCGACGGCCCCGCCGCAGCCGGCCGCTGGCGATCCAGGTACGCAGGGTGGCCCGAACGGCCTCGACCCGCGGCCGAGGCCGCGGAGCGCCAGCCATGCGACCTCCCTCCCTTCCCGGGTATTTGTCAGACATATGCGGGCCTCCTGTCAAGAGCTTGTCGGACAAAACATCTTGACAGCCCACGACCGCGTATGGCTCCATACCGCCGACCCGAGTGGACCTTTTCAGGGAGGGGGGTGCCACCGTGGCGGAGAAGCGGATGGGTTCCGTCACCTATCAAGAGGTCACCGAGGAGTACTTCGCCAAGCGAGGGCTCCGGCGACACGCGGGCGCCGCACACGGGCGGCGCCTACTCCTTCGCACGCTCGGCGATGGGGCCGTGGGGAGGGTTCCTGACCGGCCTGGCCGAGAACATGGAGTACGTGATCACGCCGGCCGTCGTGGTCAGTGCGATCGCCCTGCTGATGCAGGAGATCGTGGCAGGCCTGTTCGACATCCAGGGGAGCCCGTGGTGGAACAGCCTGCCGTTCTGGTGGGCCGTCTTCTACGTGATCTTCGTGGGGATCAACATCATCGGGATCGAAGCCACGATGCGGTTCACCGTGGCCATCACCGTCTCGTCGATCGCCGTCCTCGCGTTCTTCTTCGTCGCCGCCATCTTCTCGGGGAAGCTGGACTTCTCCCTGTGGACGAACGTCCCGAAGGGCGGTGGCGAGGCGATCGCCGGAGGCGGCGGTCCCCTGTTCCCGTTCGGCATCAGCGGGATCTTCAAATCGCTCCCGTTCGCGATCTGGTTCTTCCTCGCGATCGAGGAGGTCCCGCTGGCGGCGGAGGAGTCGATGGACCCTCGCCGGGACGTCCCCAGTGGATCCGTCTTGGCGATGCACACCCTGCTGATCGCCGCCGTCCTGACCCTGATCTTCAACACGGCGCTCCCGGGCGGCGCCGTCCTCTACGGCCAGTCGCCCTTCCCGCTCCTCGATGGCCTCTATGCCATCTTCGGGAAGGGGAACGCGACCGAGCTGCTCGGGCTGCTCTTCGTGATCGGGCTAGTGGCGAGCTTCTTCACCATCATCTTCGCCTACGGCCGGAACACGTACTCGCTGTCGCGCGCGGGGTACTTCCCGAAGTTCCTGTCGATGACGCACGGCCAGCGGAAGACACCTCACGTCGCGCTGATCGCCGGCGCGGTCGTCGGCTACGTGGTGTCGGTCGTCGTGTACATCCTGCAGCAGAAGGAGCTCGGCACGCAGGTCGTCGCCGCGCTGCTCAACATGGCGGTGTTCGCAGCGGTGATCTCGTACATCATGCAGATGACCTCGTTCGTGCTGCTCCGACACAAGCTCCCGAACATCGCGCGGCCCTACCGGAGCAGATGGGGCGTCCCCGGAGCGGTCGTCGCCGGCGGCCTGGCAGCCGTCTCGCTCATCGCGATCTTCCTGAACAGCGCCTATCGGCCCGGGGTCTACGGCGTGGCCGTGTATTACATCCTCGGGATCCTCTACTTCGCGATCGCAGGGCGGCACCGCCTGGTCCTGTCACCCGAAGAGGAGTTCGCGCTCACGAGGGGGGAGCGGGGGGTCCCTCAGGAAACCTATGTGACGAGCACCGAGGAGCAGGAGGCCATCCTGCGCGGCGAAGCCTCCGGCGCGCCGCAGATGCCGCCCGCCTAGGGCGGAGGAACCGGGGGTGGAGACGACGGCGGGCGGACGCCCGCCGTCGTCGTTCCCCCGTCGCCCTTGACCGCGCACCGCCTCCATGCCTCGGGTTGGCGTACCGCCGAAGGGAGGAGTGATGTCCGACAAGGGAGCGTTGACCCTGAAGGAGCTCGAGGGTCTGGTCGACGGAGGTGAGGTCGACACGATCCTGTGCATGTTCACGGACATGCAGGGGCGCTTCATGGGCAAGCGCGTGGTACCCCACTTCTTCTTCGACGAGATCCTCGGCGACGAGGGGCTCCACGCATGCCTCTA
>JBHGAT010000213.1:0-3868 GCA_041946645.1 Candidatus Velamenicoccus archaeovorus
TTGGAGTGATCGAACTTCTCGACCGCGCGGATCAGGCCGAGGTTGCCCTCCTGGATCAGGTCGAGGAACAGCATCCCCCGACCCACGTACCGCTTGGCGATGGACACGACCAGCCGCAGGTTGGCCTCGATCAGCTTCTTCTTGGCGAGCTGGCCGTCGCGCTCGACCCGCCGGAGGAAGTCGTCGAGCTGCTCGTGGGTCTTGGGCTTCCACGTCTTCGAGACCTTGTCGCGACCGATCCCCTCGACCTTGCCGAACTTCTCGAGCTGGTGGTCCCGGATCGCGATCACGTGGTCGACCACCGTCCGCAGGCGCTTGTGGTCGATCTTCTCGTCGGTCTCGATCGCCTGCATCAGATCGGTGGCGAACTCGCCGGCCTCGATCCGCCGGGCCAGGTCGACCTCCTGCGCCGCGGTCAGCAGCGGGACCTTGCCGATCTCCTTGAGGTACATCCGCACCGGGTCGTTGGTCGGCGCCTTGAGCAGGTCCGCGTCGATCCCGCGGGGCACCGTCGCCCCGAGCTCGTCGTTGGGGACCTCGATCACCTCGATGCCCTCGCCCCGCAGGTGCTCCTCGACCTGGGAGAGGAAGTCCTCGACCTGCTCGGGGGTGAAATCGTCGACCGGCACGGTCTCGAGGAGGTCGTCCGAGGTCACGAAGCCGCGCTCGCGTCCGCGGGCGGTGATCGCTTCCTTGGCCTCCTCCAAACCCAGGTCCCTGGCGACTTCGCTCAACGGGGCTCCTCGCGGACGGCGGGTGTGGACGCCGCAGAGTGTACGAAACGAGCCCATCGGTACCCACCCAGGCGGAGGACCGACCGACCCACGGCTCCCGGGCCCCTAGGCTGCGTCGCCGTGCCGCTCCTTGAGCCGCCGGAGCTCCCCGTCGGTCGCGATCAGCTCCTGGAACAGCTCGTCGTAGCCGGCGTCGGTCACCGGGTTCAGCTTCTGCAGGCGCTGCCGGAGGGCGGCCGACCGGCGCTTCAGCGCGAACTCCTGGAGCCGCGCCCACACGTCGTTCGCGTACCGCTCCGACGGCTCGCCGTCGAGCGGCTCGAGGGCCAGGGCGGACGCCCCCTGGATGGCCCGGTCGTCCGGCGCGTCGGCGATCAGCGCACGGACGTCGCCACCGGCCTTCACCAGGAGCCCGAACAGCTTGCGGTGCTGCGGGGACCGGAAGTGCTCCTCGGAGAGCCGATCGGCGTGGCGACGGAACAGCTCGGGATCGCGCGCCATGAGCCGCAGCATCTCGCGCTCCACGCGCTCCTGCGCCGAGGCCCGCTTCATGGCCTTGGCCACCTCGGCCGGGCGACCCGCCAGCCGCCGGTCGAGCGCCAGCAGCACGGAGGTCTCGGCCACGCCGGCCAGCTCGGCCAGCAGGTGGGCGTACTCACGCTGCCGGACCGGGTCCCCCAGCCCCTCGAGGATCGGGAGCGCCGCGGCCACCGCCGCGCTCTGCCCTTCGACCGTCGACAGGTCCTGCCGGCCCACGCTCCGCCGCAGCATGTACTCGACGAGCGGCACGGCGCTCGCGGCCAGCTCCCGGAACGCCTGCCCGCCCCGCTGCCGGACGAAGTCGGCCGGGTCGAGGCCCTCGGGCAGGATCAGGACCACCGGCTGCACGGGGAACCGCTCGAGGAACGCGTACGCGCGCTCCGCCGCGCGGGCACCCGCCTCGTCCGAGTCGAACGCCAGGACCATCCGCTGCGCGAACCGCGACGCCAGCCGGAAGTGGCCCTCTCCCAGCGCCGTCCCGCACGTGGCCACGGCCGTGGGGACGCCGCCCCGGACCAGCGCGATGACGTCGGTGTAGCCCTCGACCACCACGATCTCGCCCGAGCGCGAGACCTCGCCCTTGGCCCGGTGGAGGTTGTACAGGACGTCGCCCTTGCGGTAGATCGGCGTCTCGGGCGAGTTGAGGTACTTGGGCCCCTCGTCGCGCTCGGGCGAGCCGGTCGGGTCGGCCTCCGTCCCCGGGGCGCTCGGCAGGATCCGCGCGCCGACGCCCACCGCGCGCCCGGACAGGTCGTGGACGGGGAACGTGATCCGGCCCCGGAACCGATCCCGGACGTGCTCCGCCTGGTCCTGCACGGCCAGCCCGGCCTCGAGCAGGAGCTCCGTCGAGTAGGTCCGGGCCATCCGGCGGAGCAGGAAGTCCGGGTACCGGGGGGCGTACCCGATGCCGAACTCGACCCACGTGTCCCGGTCGAGGCCGCGCGACTCCAGGTACCGGCGGGCGTCCTGGCCCTCGCGACCCTCCAGGAGCATGCGGTGGTAGAGGCGGAAGGCCTCCTCGTTGGCCCGGTGGAGCGCCTGCCGACGGGATGCCGCTCGGCGCTCCGCCGGCGTGTCGCCCTCGTACCGGAGCGTGACGCCGGCGTCGCGGGCCAGCCGCTCAACCGCCTCCGAGAACTCGAGGTGCTCCACGTCGCGGAGGAACCGGATGGCATCGCCGCCGGCCCCGCAGCCGAAGCAGTGGTAGACGCCCTTGGCGGGCGAGACGGAGAACGATGGGGTCTTCTCCGTGTGGAAGGGGCACAGCCCCACGAACGAGTCGTGGCCGGCCTTCTTGAGCGTGAGGTAGCCCGAGACCAGCTTGACCAGGTCCGTCCGCTCGCGGACGGCCTGGACGTCCTCCTGCCTGATCCTGCCCGCCATCCCTCCCCCGCTCCCCTACAGGAGCCAGCCCTGGGGAAGGAAGAGCTGTTCGTACGTCCGGAGCGCGTACCGATCCGTCATGCCGGCGATGTAGTCGGCCACGCGGGTCGGCAGCTCGCCCGGGGCCCGATGGTACTCCTCCGGGAGGGCCTCGGGGTGCTCCAGGTAGTGCGAGACGAGGGCCCGGATCATCGCGATGGCCTTGTCTTGCTCCGACCGGACCTCGTCGCGGAGGTAGACCCGCTCGAACATGAAGTCCCGGAGCTCGTCGAGCGCCCGGAACACGGGGTCCGACAGGTGGATCTCGGCCGAGCCGTCGCTCCGCTCGACCAGGTCGGTGACGAGCGTGTCGATCCGCTCCGAGTGGGTGCCGCCCAGCACGCCGAGGGGGCCCCGGGGCAGCTCCGCGGGGGTGAGGACGCCGGCCCGGAGGGCGTCGTCGACGTCGTGGTTGACGTAGGCGATCCGGTCGGCGAACCGGACGAGCTGGGCCTCGGGCGTGGCCGGCACCGGCATCGACCAGCTGTGGTTGACGATGCCGTCGCGGACCTCCCAGGACAGGTTCAGCCCGCTCCCCTCACCCTCGAGGTGATCCACCACCCGGAGGCTCTGCTCGTTGTGGCGGAACGGGCGGCCCAGGAAGGGCGTCAGGGCCTGCTCCCCGAGGTGCCCGAACGGCGTGTGCCCCAGGTCGTGGCCGAGCGCGATGGCCTCGGTCAGGTCCTCGTTCAGACGCAGGGCCCGGGCGGCCGTGCGGGCGATCTGGGAGACCTCCAGCGTGTGGGTCAGGCGAACCCGGTAGTGGTCGCCCTCGGGCGCGAGGAACACCTGCGTCTTGTGCTTCAGCCGGCGGAAGGCCTTGGCGTGGACGATCCGGTCGCGATCGCGCTGGAAGCACGTGCGGAGCCGGTCGGGCGCCTCCTCGCGCTCGCGGCCCTTGGAGGCCGAGGCCAGGGTGGCGTGCGGCGAGAGGGTCTCGCGCTCGATCCGCTCGGTGCGTTCGCGGGGGGTCGGGGCCGCCACGGGCCCCATGGTAGCGCGGGCCTCCGACGTGCCCGAGCCGCGGTGGTCGAGCCAGGGAGGGAGCCCGGGAGGCCGGATCGCCTCGTCGTCCGTACATCCCATCGACACGCGAGAGGCACCCGATCCGGAGGGAGGAAGCATCGATGCGCACGACCACCGACCGGCTCCGGCTGTTCGCCGCCGCCGCC
>JBHGAT010000214.1:0-3861 GCA_041946645.1 Candidatus Velamenicoccus archaeovorus
GTCCGCGTGAACCTGGTCTCGGCCGGCCCGCTGCGGACCGTGGCGGGCAAGGGGATCCCGGGGTTCGAGGCCCTGGCCGAGCGGTGGCACGAGCGCGCCCCGCTCGGCTGGGACATCGGCGACCCGAGCCCGGTGGGGGACACGGTCGCGTTCCTGCTCTCCGATGCGGCCCGCGGGATCACCGGGGAGATGATCCACGTCGACGGCGGCTATCACGCGATCGGGGCCGAGATGCCGCCGGACCTCCCCGGGGCGTCGTGAGGAGCGGTCACCGGGTGATGCCGAGCTCGAGCGCGAGGGCGCGCTGCGCGCGTGCGATCACCCGGAAGGACTCCTTCAGCCCGCGCCGGGCCACCGGACCGAGCTCGGCCGGGTCGACGAAGTCGTCCGGGGGCTCCCCGGCGCGGAGCCGCGACACCTGGTGCTGCAGCCGGATCCCCCACAGGAACCGGAAGGCCTCGATCAGCTGATCCCGCGTCTCGGCGTCGATCGCGCCGGCCGCCTCGGCCGCGCGCAGCCGCGCGATCGTCCGCTTCGCGGGGCTCCCGGCCCGGATCGCCCAGAACCGGGCCAGGTTCCCCACGATGACGAGCCCGCCGTGCTTCACGTCGAGCCTGCCGGCGTGCTCGCCGCGCGACTCCACGACCAGGTCCCGGAAGAACCCGGTGGGGGGATGCAGGTCGAGGCCCCGCCGGGCCAGGTGCCGGAGGAACAGGGGGTACGCCGGGGCCAGCGACACGATGCGGTCGAGCGCACCGCCAGCGCCGAGCGGCCCGGCCACCTGACGGAAGTCGAACGCGATCGACAGGAACACGCTGCCCATCAGGCTGGGGTCCTCCATCCACGCGTGGAGCTGCCGGTCCCACCCTTCGAGCGACAGGCGGAGGGCCGGGTTCGAGGCCATGGCCTGCCCCTCGCAGGGGGGGATCCCGGCCCGCTCGAGGCCGCGGGCGACCGACCCGGCGAGCTCGGCGAAGTAGGGGTCGATGCGCTCGAGCGGCGCCCCCCCGGGATCGAACGCGAACGCGTGGTCCTGGTCGGTGCGGAGCGCCTGCTCGAGCCGCGCCGCGGAGCCCAGCGCGAGCCACGCCCACGGGGCCGGCGGCTCGCCCAGGCGGTCGATCGTGAGCTCGAGCAGCCGGCGCGTGAGCGCATCGATCGTGAGCGCCACCATGTGCCCCACGTCCACCGGGTCGGCCCCGCCCTCGACCTGCGCCGCGACGACCTCGGGGATCTCGCGGGCGGCGGCGGTCACGGCATCCTCGTCGGCCGCCCGCTCGATCGCGCTCCGGAGCGCGAAGGGCGTGTCCCGGCCCAGCCCCATCAGATCGGTGTCGGTGACCACCCCGAGGAGGCCGCCGCGCTCGTCGCGGACGGGGAAGTGGTGGTAGCCGCCGTCGAGCATCCGCAGCAGGACCTCGCCGGCGACGGCGTCGGACGGCACGGTCTCGGCGGGGTAGGACATGACCTCGCCGACCGTGGTCGAGGCGGGGTCCCGCCGCTCGGCCACGATCTTGGTCCGCAGGTCGCGGTCGGTGACGATGCCCCAGCCCTCGGCCGTCCGCACGGGGAGGCACGAGATCCGCTCCCTGGCCATGAGCCGGGCTGCCTCGACCACCGTCGTCCGTGGCTCGCACGTGACCGGTGATCGCCGGATCAGCGAGCCGACCGGGCGGTAGCGCTCGGTCGAGGTCTCGCTCCGCAGGCGCGCGTCGATCCGCTCGATCCGCCGCCGCAGGTTGCCCATCACGAACGCGAGGCCCGGTGGGGTCCCCAGGACCTCGGCGGCCACCTCGCCGGGGATCAGGTAGCAGAGGGTGTCCTCGTGCGCCCGCACGGTGGTGGTCGGTCCGAACCCGCCCAGCAGCGACCAGGCGCCGAACGCCTCGCCCTCGGTCATCAGATCGACCAGCCGGCCGTCGTCGAGGATCTCGACGGCGCCTTTGCGGATCACGTAGAGGGACCGGGCGGGCTCGCCGCCCTGCTCGAGGACGACGGCACCCGGTGCGAAGTGCTCGATCTGGACCGAGCTCACCACGCGGGCCAGGTCGCTCTCGTCCAGCGCGTCGAACGGCGGGAAGCCCTGGAGGAACGAGGCGACGTCCACGCCGCGGAGCGTACGGCAGCGCTCCGCGGCCGGGAAGCGACGGACCCGCTCAGGGCTCGGTCGGCAGCGCGATGCTCGCGGTGAGTCCACCGCCGGGGGTCGGCTCGAGCCACATCCGCCCGCCCTGCGCCTCGATCAGGGCGCGAGCCACGGCCAGACCGAGCCCGGCGCCGCCGGTGCTCCGGCTGCGGCTGGGGTCGGCCCGAGCGAACCGCTCGAACGCGCGCGCCGCGAGCTCCGGCGGCAGGCCGGGTCCGTGGTCGCGGACCGAGACCACCGCCGAGGTGTCGCGCCGCTCCCACCGCACCGTGGCGCCGCCACCCCCGTGGACCCCCACGTTCTCCAGGACCGCGTCGAGGGCCGCCTCCAAGGCCACGCGGTCGCCCAGCGCCGGGAGCGCGTCCTCGCCCTCGAGCTCGAGTGTCGTCCCCGACGCCGCCCGGCTCCGGCGGGCGGCCGAGCGGCATGCCTCGGCCACGTCGAGGGACGTCCGCTCCAGGGCCGGCGTCCCCGCCTCGGCCCGGGCCAGGTCGAGGAGGCGGCGGGTCAGCCCGGTGAGGTAGTCCACCTCGGCCAGCACGTGGCCGCCGAGCTGCGGATCGTGCTCGGCCAGCACCTCGACCCCGGACCGGATGAACGTGAGCGGGGTCCGGAGCTCGTGCGACGCATCGGCGGCGAACCCGGCCTGTGCCTCGTACGCCGCCTGGACCGGGCGGACCGCGCGCCCGGCCAGCCACCACCCGGCCAGCATGCTGAGGCCGACGGCCACGAGGCCACCCGACAGAAGGAGCAGCCGGACCCGGTGGAGGAGCTGCGCCTCCGGCTGGAGCGACCGGCCGGCCACGACGATCGCGAGCGGCGAGCCCGGCGGCCCGGCCTCGAGCGTGACCACCCGGACCCGCTCGTCCTCGAACGTGCGGTCGCGCGTCCTGGGTCCGGGGCTGAGCCACGGTGGCACCTCGGTCGGCTCCCGGATCGCGGTGCCGTCGGGGGCGAACACCGCGACCTGCGTCGAGGCGGCGGAGGGGACGTCGGAGTCGGGCGCGGGGACCGCGCGGCCGAGCTCCTCGATCCGCTGGACCTGCTGTCGCGCCGTCGAGAGGAGCTGGGCGGTGACCGCCCGGTCGAGGTCCCGGGACAGCAGAAGCAGACCCGTGCCCCCCAAGGCCAGCAGGATCACCGCGAGCACCGTGGCGTGGGAGGCGGCGATCCGGAGCCGCAGCGATCGGAACATCAGCGCCCGATCGCGTAGCCCACGCCGCGGACGGTCTGGATCACGTCGCCCGCGTCCCCGAGCTTCTTCCGCAGGTAGTGCACGTACAGGTCGACCACCTTGGTGCGTGTCAGGATCGCGAAGTCCCACACGGTCTCCAGCAGCTCCGTCCGGCTCATCACGCGTCCGCGGTTGCGCAGCAGGCATTCCAGCAGGTCGAACTCCTTGGCGGTCAGCTCCACGGAACGGTCGCCCACCCGGACCCGACGGGCCTGTGGGTCCAGGACCACCCCGCCGTACGAGAGCCGGGCGCCACCGCCGTCGGCGCGCCGTCCGAGCGCCTCGATCCGGGCGAGCAGCTCGGCGAAGGCGAACGGCTTGACCAGGTAGTCGTCGGCCCCCGAGCGGAGCCCGGTCACCCGGTCCTCGACCGTGTCGCGCGCGGTGAGCATCAGGACCGGCAGCAGGACGCCGCGCGACCGGAGCTCGGCGGTGAGCGCGATGCCGTCCATGCCCGGCAGCATCACGTCCACCACCGCCA
>JBHGAT010000215.1:0-3850 GCA_041946645.1 Candidatus Velamenicoccus archaeovorus
CCCTCGCGGAGCTCCGTGATCACGATGCTCTGCACCTGCACCGACATCTCCTCGAGGATGTTCTTGAGGAGATCGTGCGTCATGGGTCGAGGGGTGACGACGCCCTGCATGGCCAGAGCGATGGCGGCGGCCTCGGCCTGCCCGATCCAGATCGGGAGGAACCGCTCGCCGTCGGCCTCGCGGAGGAGCACGATGGGCTGGTTGGTCGGGAGCTCGATCCTCACGCCGGCCAGGTTCATCTCGATCATGGCTCGGTATCGAGCCTAGCCCCGGCCTGAGGGTCCGGCAACCTCGCCGGGTGCTCCCGCGCTCGGGGGTCGGGGGCCCTCGGGGGACGCGGCCTCCGGACCGGCGGACACCCCGTCGTCCCGCTGCCCGGCCCGATCCAGGAACGGCAGGAGCAGGTCGGGATCGGCCGCGAGCGCCGCCACGTCGCGCACCGCGAGGATGTCCGGCAGGTTCCGGTACCGCTCCTGGAAGTCGAGCCCGTAGCCGACGACGAACACGTCGGGGCAGTCGAACCCCGCGTACCGGATCTCGACCGGCGCGATGCGTCGCACGGACTTGTCGAGCAACGTGCACACCGCGACGGACGCCGGCTGCCGGGACTCCAGGACCGAGATCAGGTAGGCGAGCGTGAGCCCCGTGTCGACGATGTCCTCGACCACGATCACGTCCCGGCCGCCGATGTCGTCGTCGAGGTCCTTGACGATCCGGACGCGGCCCATCGACTCGGCGGCGCCGCCGTAGCGCGAGATGGACATGTAGTCCACGGCCACCGGCAGGCGCACCTGCCGGATCAGGTCGGCGAGGAACACCGAGCCGCCCTTCAGGACCGAGATCAGGACGGGCGCGCGCCCCTCATAGTCCCCGGTGATGGTGCGGCCGAGCTCCCAGGTCCGCTGGCGGATGTCCTCGCGCCCGTACAAGACGCTGGCGACCTCCGACATCCGGGCCGATCGTAGCAGAGGGATCAGCCGAACAGGCCGGCGAACAGCCGGCCCACCGCCCGGACCAGGGCGGATCCGGCCCGGCGCCACCACGGTCCGGCGTCGGGAGGCGGGGGCGGGGGCACCTCGGTCACGACCAGCGGCACCGTCCCCAGCCGCAGATCGTCCGCGAACACGACGACCGCGCCGATCCGCGCACCTCTGGCCGGCGGGAACGCCGCGCCGCTCGCCATCCGCACGATGCGCCGGATGTCGGCGTCGACGGGGACCAGGCCGACCAGGCCCGCGCCCGCGGCCACCTGGACCGGCCTGCCGTCCACCTCCACCGCCGCGAAGCGCTCCCCCGCCTGCACCAGCGGACGCCGCTCGAACGCGGCGAAGCCGAAGTCCAGGAGCTCGGCCGCGTCGGAGAACGGCTCGCCCGGCTCGCCCAGGACCACGGCGACCAGGCGGAGCCCCTCGCGCTCGGCCGCGGCCACCACGCAGAAGCCGGCGGCGCTGGTGTACCCCGTCTTCACCCCCACCGCCCCCGGATACAGCCACAGCAGCGCGTTGCGGTTCTGCACGACGCGCGGGGGCCCCTGCGGCGCCGGGATCTCGTGGAACCGTGTCGAGACCACCTGCGCGAACAGCGGGTCACGCTCGACCACGCGGGTGAGACGGGCCAGGTCCAGCGCGGTCGAGTACCCGCTGTCGTCCAGCCCGTTCGGCGAGGCGAACCGCGTGTCGCGCAGGCCGAGACGCCTGGCCCGAGCGTTCATCGCGGCGACGAACGCGTCCACCGAGCCGGACACGTGGTCGGCCAGCGCGACCGCGGCGTCGTTGGCCGACTGGAGGAGCAGCGCGTAGAGGAGCTGCTCCACCGTGATCGTCTCGCCGGCCCGGAGCCCGAGCTGCGCGATGCCCGCCCGGACCGGCTCGACCGCATCCTCGCTCACGGTGACCACGTCGCTCGGCTGCGTGCGCCGCAGCACCAGGAGGGCCGTCATGATCTTGGTCAGGCTCGCGATCGGCCGCCGCTCGTGCCCGTCCTGCTCGAACAGCACCTGGCCGGAGTCGAGGTCCACGAGCGCGGCCGACGCCGCGCCGATCTCCGGCGCCGTCGCCGATGGCGGGGGTGTCGCGAGCGCCGTAGGGAACGGCGACGGCGAGGTGCCCCCGCCGGGGATCGGCACCGGTGTGGGAGGCGGGACCGTCGACGAGGGTGCCGCCAGCGCCGGCGACGTCGCCACCGACGCGCTCGCGAGCGCGAGCAGCACGCCGAGCGCGAGCAGCCTGGAGGCGATCGGGGGGGCGCCGCGGGCCCTCATGACCGGCTACGGCGCGGAGAGGTACTGGCGGAGGTTGTTGCGCAGGAGCGCCTGCTTCAGCTTGCGCGACGCCCTGGCCAGCTCGGTGAGCGCCCCCGCCGCGAGCTTGCGGGCCTCCGGGTTCCGCTGCCGCAGCTGCGGCATCACGATCGTCTCGAAGAACGCCCCCTCGCGCTCGGCGAAGTGCTTGTACATCGTGAGGTGCCGGGGCTCGACGCCGTGGCGGAAGAAGTCCTTCACGATCGAGAGCACGATGTAGTCGTCGCCGTCGTAGTAGCGTGCCGACTCGGGCCCGTGCGAGCACACGAGGCCGAACGACTCGAGCTCCTTGATCCGCTCGCGGTCCACGCCGGTGGCCGCCGACATCTCCTCGAGCGACATCTGCAGGCCGGTGGGCGGCTCGGCGAGCTCCTCCTCGCCCTCGCGCTCCTCGGCGGCGCCTCCCTCGGCCTCCTCGGGCTCGCCGGCCTCCTCGCGCACGAGCCGCTCCTTGATCACCTTGAGCGGCAGGTACTCGTCGCGCTGCATCCGCAGGATGTGCTTGAGGCGCTCCACGTCCTTGTCGTAGAACTTGCGGTAGCCCGACGGCGTGCGCTCAGGCTGGATCAGCCCCTCGGACTCGAGGAACCGGATCTTCGAGATGGTGATGTCGGGGAACTCCGTCTTCACCGAGACCAGGACCTCGCCGATCGACTGGTAGTTGCGCGTGGGCATCCTCGTCACTCCTCCGCCTGGAAGAAGGTCAGCCTGAACTTGCCGATCTGCAGCTCGTCGCCGGAGGCCAGCCTGGCGCTGTCCACGCGCTCGCGGTTCACGTAGGTCCCGTTGAGGCTCCCCACGTCATGGATGGTGAAGGCGTTGCCCTCGCGCCGGATCTCGGCGTGCCGACGCGACACCGTGATGTCGTCCAGGAACACGTCGCTGTCGGGGTTGCGCCCCGCCGTGGTCACGTCCCTCTCGATCAGGAACGTGGACCCTGCGTTCGGCCCGCGCTTGACCATGAGCAGCGCTTGCCCGGCGCTCAGGTGCTCGCCGGGGAAGGGGAACTCCTCGGCACCCTCCTCCTCGACCTCCGCCGGGGTGATGCTCATCGTGCTGTCGTCCTGGAGGGGGGCGCCACAGTTGGCGCAGAACCTCGCGTCGTCCTTGTTGGGATGTCCACAGCGGGTGCAGTACAAGGTCGTTCGCTCCTCCGGGCCAACCTCGGGCTCAAGGTCGAGGTTGAGGTCGAGACCCGACCTTCGACCAGCACTGGACGTTATCGCAGGGTAGGGGGAGGGTCAACCGGGCGTGGGGCGAGCGTCAGCGGTCGCCGCTCTCCTCGACGAAGGTGCGGTAGGCGGGGGCATCCATCAGCGCATCCAGCTCGGGGCCGTCCGTGGCCTCCACCACCACCAGCCAGCCGTCGCCGTAGGGCGCTTCGTTCACGAGCTCGGGATGCTCGTCCAGGAGGGGGTTGCGCTCGACCACCGTGCCGGTCACCGGGCTGAACACGTCCGAGACCGACTTGGTCGACTCCACCTCGCTGAAGGCCTGCGACGCCGTCACCCCGGTGCCCACCTCCGGGACGTCGACGTAGACCACGTCGCC
>JBHGAT010000216.1:0-5783 GCA_041946645.1 Candidatus Velamenicoccus archaeovorus
CGGACGTGCTGGGAGGGGGACCGCTCGGCGGCCCCTTCGGCTATCGGAACGCCACCGGCGCCTTCTACGCGCAGGCGGCGATCGCCGGACTGCTCCTGGCGGCGACCGTGCGGTGGCTGCCGGTGCGGCTCGTCGCGTTCCTCGCGGCAGGCGGGTTCGCGCTCGTCGCGGTCATCGGCTCCTCGGCCGCCGCGGCCAGCCTTGCCGTGGTGCCCATCGCGCTCCTCGCCCTCGGAGGTCGGGTGTGGGCGCGGGTCTCGGTGGCGGTCGCGGGCGTCCTCGTGCTCCTCGTGCTGGCGGGCACGGTCGTCCTGGGGGCCACGTACCGGCCCGGTTCCGACGGCGAGGTGGTCCGGGCCCTCAGCGAGCGGCGGCTGGTCCTGTGGCACGAGTCGCTCCGCCTGATCGCCGACCATCCGGGCGGCGTGGGTCCGGGGCGGTTCCGGGACGTCGATCCCACGGCGCGACGAGACGCCGACGCGCGATGGGCCCACAACGAGTTCCTGCAACAGGGCGTGGAGCTCGGCTGGGCGGGACTGGTGCTCACCGTGTTGCTGTTCGCGTGGGGGTTCGCACGGCTGCTCGTGCGTCCCGACCCCGACGTGGCGGTGGGACTGGGAGCGGCCGCGCTCGCCGCCCTCGGGATCCACGCCAGCGTCGACTATGTCCTGCACTTCGCGGCGGTGCCGCTCACGGCCGCCGCCCTCGTGGGGACGGCCCAGGCCGCGCCCATCAGGAGGTTCCGACGTGGCCGTCATGAGCCTGGTCAGGAAGACCTCGAAGGCGGCGCTGACGCCGTTCGGGTGGCCGGGACGACGACGTCCCGGTGACGTCGTCGTCCTGCTCTATCACCGCATCGGCCCTGGTCCTGCCGAGATCGAGCTGCCACCGGCGCTGTTCCGTCGGCAGCTCGAGGCCCTGGGCGAGCACGAGCCCATGCTCACGATCGAGCAGGCCGTCGGGGAGCCGAGGGGCGGAGGTGTCGTCGTCACCTTCGACGACGGGACGAGGGACTTCCACGAGACCGTCCTCCCGCTGCTGGTCGAGCATCGTGTCCCCGCGGTCCTGTACCTGGCCACCGGGATGGTGGCGAACGGTCGGGGCTCGCGAGTGGATGCCCTCACCTGGACCCAGGTGCAGGAGGCGGTCGCCACGGGCCTGGTCACGGTCGGATCCCACACCCACGATCACGTCGACCTGTCCAAGGCATCCGAGGCAGAGGCCGAGAGCCAGATGCGCAGGAGCAAGGAGCTGATCGAGGATCACCTGCAGACCCAGTGTCGGCACTTCGCCTATCCGTGGGCGGTCGGGTCGCCACATGCCGACCGCGTGGCTCGGCGGTGGTTCCGCTCGGCTGCGCTCGAGGCCTGGAAGACCAACCGGGCGGGCCGGATCGACGTCCATCGGCTGGGCAGGGTGCCCGTGCTGCGGAGCGATGGGCTGTTCTTCTTCCGGCGCAAGGTTCGCGGGCAGCTGGACACCGAAGCCTGGCTGTACCGCGCGCTGGGCCGAGGCCCGTGGGGCGCGCCGTGAGCCCTCCTCGCGTCGCGCACGTGACGACCGTGGATCTCAGCCTGAAGCACCTCCTGCTGCCGCAGCTGCGGGGACTCGCGGACGCCGGCTTCGAGGTGACCGCGATCAGCGCGCCGGGTCCCCGGGTCCCCGAGCTCGAAGCGGAGGGGATCCGGCACATCCCGTGGTTCCACGCGACGCGGGCGTGGGATCCGCGGGCGGATGCGCTGGCGTTCCTGGAGCTCCTGCGGATCCTCCGGCGGGAGCGTTTCGACGTCGTGCACACGCACAACCCGAAGCCCGGGGTGATGGGACGCATCGCCGCACGACTCGCCGGCGTCCCGGTCGTGATGAACACCGTGCACGGCCTCTACGCCACGCCCGAGGACCGGTTCCGCCGACGGTTCCCCGTGCTCACGGCCGAGTGGGTGGCCTCCCGGTTCAGCGACCTCGAGCTGTACCAGTCGGAGGAGGACCTGGTGTGGGCGCGTCGCCTGGGCCTGGTCCGCCCCGGCCAGGCGATCCACCTGGGCAACGGCATCGACGTCTTCCGGTTCCGGCCGGGGCGGCGGGACGAGCCGGCCGTGCGGGGCCTGCGCGCCGAGCTCGGGATCGGCGACGACGAGCCGGTGGTCGGCGCGGTCGGTCGGATGGTTCGGGAGAAGGGGTACGTGGAGCTCTTCGAGGCGGTTCGGATCGTCCGCAGCCGCGTCCCGAACGCCCGCCTGCTCGTGGTCGGGGAGGTCGACCACGACAAGGTCGATGGGCTGGACGGAACCGACCTGCGGCGGGCCGGTTCGGACGTCGTCGTGGCCGGGTGGCGGGAGGACGTGCCCGACCTCCTCGCGGCGATGGACGTGTTCGTCCTGCCGTCGTGGCGGGAGGGGATCCCTCGCTCGGCCATCGAGGCCGCGGCGACCGGGCTCCCGGTGGTGCTCACCGACATCCGGGGGTGCCGCGAGGTGGCATCGGACGGCGTGGAGGGGTTCCTGGTCCCGGTCCGGGATCCGCAACGGCTGTCCGACGCCATCGTGACGCTCCTCGAGGATCCCGAGCTCCGCCGTCGCATGGGCACCGCCGCGAGGTCGCGGGCTGAGGAGCGCTTCGACGAGATGCGGGTGGTGCGCACCGTTGTCGGAGCCACCGTGCGGCTGCTCGTGGCCACGGGTCGGCCGGTCCCTTCCAGCGACGGGGGCCTCGTCATCCGCCGTGCCCGCAGGAAGGACGCGCTCGCCATGGCGCGGCTCCATCGGCAGTCGTTGCCCACGGCCTTCCTTCCCGCCCTCGGCGATGGGTTCCTCCGGCGCATGTACGTGGCCATGGCCGTGGATCCGGAGGCCGTCGTGTTCGTGGTGGATGATGGCGGAGCCGTCGTTGGGTTCGCGGCCGCGTCCCCGTCCGTCCGGAGCTTCTACCGCCGGTTCGCCCTCCGTCAGGGCGTACCGGCGGTGCTCTCGGCGCTGCCGCGATTGATGCGCCCCTCGGTGCTGCGTCGGGCCGTGGAGACGGCTCGCTATCCCTCGACCGCCACGTCGTTGCCGGAGGCGGAGCTCCTGTCGATCGCCGTCGAAGTTGTCCACCGGTCGAAGGGGATCGGCGCCGCCCTCGTGGATCGAATCCGCCGCACGCTCGCCCATCGCGGACTCGAGGAGCTGAAGGTGGTGGTGGGCGCGGACGATCGGCCGGCCAACCGGTTCTACGAGCGGATGGGGTTCCGTCCGGCCGGACGCATCGCGGTGCACGAGGGCGTCCCGAGCAACGTCTGGGTGAGCGCGTGCTCTTGCTGATGGCCTTCGCCGTGGCCGTGGTCCTCACCCCGGTGACGGCGACGATGGGCGCGCGCCTGGGGTTGGTCGACCATCCCGGCGCGCTCAAGATCCACGGCCGGCCGGTCCCGGTCACGGGTGGGCCGGCCGTGGTGGGCGCCGTGCTGCTCACGCTGTGGCCGGTCACCGGGATGGACGGCTGGCTCGCGGGCGCGACCTGCCTGGCCCTGTCGGGGGGACTCCTCGACGACCTGCGGTCACTCCCTCCGTGGTCCCGTCTGGTCGCGCAGGCGGCCGCGGGCGGGCTCCTCGTGGCGGGCGGCTTCCGCTTGGAGCCGTTCGGGGCGTTCGGCGGGATCGTCCTCGTCCTGGCCACGGTCGCCTGCTCCAACGCGGTCAACATGCTGGACGGTCAGGATGGTCTGGCAGCGGGACTGGCGGCGGTCGCCGCGTTCGGCCTGGCCGGCGTGCTGGCTGCCGAGGGCTCGGCGGCCGCCACCCCGATCGTGTTGGGGGGAGCGCTGGCCGGCTTCCTCGTGTGGAACCGCCCGCCGGCCCGCGTGTTCCTCTCGTACGACCGGATGGGCGTTCGCCTCGGATCGCGAGCCCTGGCCACGGCAGCGTTCCTGGTCTTCGGGCTCGCCGTCGCCCTCCTCGGACGTGCCGTGCTGGAGCTCGCTCCGCCGGCCGCCCTCGTGCTCGTCGGTGCCGCTGCCTTGCTGGGCGCCCTGATCGACACGCGACTGCTGCGCGTCGCCGCTACCAAGGGAGAGTCATGAGCCTCGAGCCCGTCGATGCGGCATCCCGCCGACCCCCCGCCTTCCCCGAGGGGCTCCCGCTCGCTCGCCCGGCCGTGGGTGACCCGGCCGAGGTGGCTGCCGACGTGGAGGCCATCCTGCGCTCCGGCGTCCTGACCGACGGACCGTTCGTCCGGCGCCTCGAGGCCCGGGCCCAGGAGTACCTGGGAGTCCGTCACTGCGTGGCGGTGGCCTCCTGCACGTCCGGTCTCATGCTGCTGCTCCGGGCGGCGGGGTCGTCGGGCGACGTGATCGTGCCGTCGTTCACGTTCATGGCCAGCGCGCACGCCGTGGTGTGGAACGGCCTCCGACCGGTGTTCGCGGACGTGGACGGAGCCACGCTGACGCTCGATCCGGGATCGGTCGAGAAGGCGGTGGGCGTCCGGACGTCGGCGATCGTGGCCACCCACGTGTACGGCACGCCCTGCGATGTCGAGGGGCTCCGGGCCGTGGCCCACCGGCACGGGATCCGGCTCTTCTTCGATGCGGCCCACGCGTTCGGCTCGCTGCACGGCGGTCGGCACGTCGGGGGGTTCGGCGAGGCCGAGGTCTTCAGCCTCTCGCCGACCAAGCCGCTGACCGCGGCCGAGGGCGGGATCATCGCCACGGACGACGACGTCCTGGCCGAGCGGTGCCGGGTCGGACGCGACTACGGCAACCCCGGGGACTACGACGCCCGGTTCGTCGGGCTGAACGCGAGGATGTCGGAGCTGCATGCAGCCGTCGCCCTCCGGTCCTTCGAGGGTCTGGAAGAACGGATCGAGCAGCGGAACCGCGTGGCCGCCTGGTACCGAGAGGCCCTGGCCGAGGTGCCCGGGGTGCGGTTCCCGGAGGTCCGCGCGGGCGACCGGAGCACCTTCAAGGACCTCACGATCCTGGTGGACCGGGACCGCTTCGGGGCCGACGCCGGATCCCTTGCCTCGATGCTGGCGGCGGAGGGGGTGGAGAGCCGACGCTACTACGCTCCGCCCATCCACCGGTCCCGAGCGTACCGGCGGTTCGCCGGGGGGAACGGGGGGCTCCCCGTGACCGATCTGGCCTCCCATCAGGCACTTTGCCTGCCGCTGTGGCCGGGGATGGCCCGCGAGCAGGTGCAGCGGGTGGCCGAGATCATCCGGACGGCAGGGGGCGGGGGCCAGAGAAGTTCCCCAGGCGCTGCGCACGAAAGATACGGTGCAAGGTTCGTGGCCGGATCCTGACGTGGCCATACCGTGGACCAGGTCGGCCCGAGCCGAAGGAGCGAGCCATGTCTGAGAACGAGAACGGCAAGCGGCGGATCGATCTCGACAGCGAGCTCGGGATGAGCCGGCGGGACCTCCTCCGGCGCGGAGCGATCGTCGGCGGGACGCTCCTGTGGGTCGCGCCCGCGGTCCAGAGCATCACCCCCATCGCGCGAGCCCAGACCGAGAACGGGTCGCCGACCTGCTCGGCCTGCTACTGCTTCACCGGCACGCTGCCCACGCCGAGCAAGGAGTTCGGGGTCGTCGACTTCTTCACCGCGCCGGGTCAGGCCAGTCCCGAGGACTGCGATGCGTGGTGCAAGCAGTCCAGCCCCTACAACGCCACCACCGGGGCCCCCGGCGGTCCGTATGCCGACTCACAGTACTGCAAGGGCCAGAACTGTCAGGCCAACGTGGGCACGGGGCCGGGGGGTCCTCACGGGGCCACCTGCTCCTAGGCGAACGGCGCGGCCCTCGGCTGGGTGAGG
>JBHGAT010000217.1:0-5253 GCA_041946645.1 Candidatus Velamenicoccus archaeovorus
CGCACCGCCGAGCACATCGGCAAGTCGGACATCGGGGTGACGATGCTCCGCCGGATGTTCCGCGAGAACATGGCGGCGATCCAGGAGGGCCGCGACCCGCTCGGGGTCATCCGGGAGCCACGCGAGCGGATCGACCTCCCCTGCGAGCGCTCGAAGTTCGGTGCCGGCGCCGAGTTCGCGATCCAGTGGATCGACCGGGGCTCGTCCCGGTACTCCCCGCACGCCGACGACCTGAAGAAGCTCCACATCGCGGCGGCGCAGGCGCGGGGAGAGAAGGTGCCCGGCGGGGCGCCGTCGTGACACGGAGACCGGAGGGGACCCCGAAGACGGAAGGCGGTCGGCAGGTCGAGGGAGCCTCGACGGCGAAGGCCGCCGGGGCACCGAACGACGCCGGGGCGAACGGCCGGCGTCTCACCGGCGTCCACTGGTGGGACCCGGACCGGCGGCGTCACCTGGCCGACCTGCCGCGTCACTGCCCACGGTGCTCCGCCCGCCTCGACCTCGAGACCGGGATCTCGGTCGAGTACTGGGAGGCCGATCGCCGCATCTACCACACCTGGTGCCGGTCCTGCGGGTGGACGGGCGACATCATCAGGGTCGACCGGATGGTGGGGCACGAGGCCGCCGATTGACCACGGGCCGGGTCGCCGTCCGAAGGGTGCCGCCGTGGTGAGCGGTGTCGTCTTCGACATGGGCGGCATCCTCCACCCGACGCCGTTCGAGGTGCTCCCCGGGATCGAGCGCGCATGGGGACTCCCACCGGGCACGTTCCCACGAGGGCCTTTCGATCCCATGGGCGACCCCGACTACCGCGCGATGGAGCAGGGCGAGATCCGCGAGCCCGAGTACTGGGAACGGGTCCGGCTCCGGCTGGCCGAGATCGGCATCGCGTTCGAGGTCCACGAGGCCATCGACTGGGAGGGGCGGGACCGCCCCGAGGTGGTGGACGCCATCCGGAGGCTGTCGACGCGGTACCCGCTCGGGCTGCTCACCAACGACGCGGCCGACTGGCTCGGACCGGACTGGCAGCGGCGGTGGTACCTGCGCGACCATTTCGTCGCGGTCGTCGACGCGGCCGTCGAGGGGATCCGCAAGCCCGACCCTCGGATCTACCGGCGCGCCGCCGAGGCGATCGGCCTTGCGCCCGAGGCGTGTCTGTTCGTCGACGACCTGCCGGTGAACATCGAGGGCGCGAAGGCGGTTGGGATGGAGGTCTTCCTGTTCGACGTCACCGATCCCGCCGGCTCGATCGATCGGCTGCTCACCACGCTCGCGGTCGGCTCGGAGCCTCGCACCGTGCAGAGCTGACGGGCATCGCCGAAGCCCGTCTGGGCACGAGCCGGCCGCTCCTCGAGCCTCCGGCGCACGTGGCCGGCCCGGCGACGGCGGCCCATCACCGCCGCCCGCGATCACCCACCTGCGGTGAGCCACGCGAAGCGCTCGACGACGACCGTGAAGAGCGGCGACGATGCTCCGAGACATCCGTCCGCGATGCACCGACACATCACAATCGTGTCGGAGGGGGGATTTGAACCCCCACGGGCTATGCGCCCACTAGGCCCTCAACCTCAGAACGTGGACAGGCCGAAGATGACGGCCGTGATCACGGTCAGGCGATCGAGCCGGCGCTCCAGGGCGGTGCCGCCGGAGAGCGTGCTGGTCCCGCCGAACATGTCCGACAGGCCGCTCCCCTTCCCGGAGTGCAGCAGGATGAACACGACCAGGAAGAGCGAGGACGAGACGTTCAGCACGAGCGCAGCCACGTTCAGCATGTCAGCAGTCTACCCGCTGGTGGGGATGCTCTCCTGGATCACCGCGCGCTCGAGCGGGAAGTGACACGCGGCCATCTGGCCCGGGTCGAACTCGCGCAGGAAGGGCTCCTCCTCCTTGCACCGGGGGAACTGGGCGTTCGGGCAGCGCGGGTGGAACCGGCACCCCGAGGGCGGATCGATCGGCGAGGGCACGTCCCCCTCCAGGATGATCCGCTGCTTCTGGGCCGCGATGTCCGGGTCCGGGATCGGCACGGCCGAGAGCAGGGCCCCCGTGTAGGGGTGACGCGGGCTCCGGTAGAGGGTGTTCCCCGGCGCCATCTCCACGATCTTGCCGAGGTACATCACGGCCACGCGGTCGGAGACGTGCTTCACGACCGACAGGTCGTGCGCGATGAACAGGTAGGTCAGGTTGAACTCCTCCTGCAGGTCCTCCAGCAGGTTGAGGATCTGGGCCTGGATCGAGACGTCCAGGGCGGAGACGGGTTCGTCGCAGACGATCAGCCGGGGGCGCAGGGCCAGGGAGCGGGCCACGCCGATCCGCTGGCGCTGGCCGCCGGAGAACTCGTGAGGGTACCGGTTGTAGTGCTCGGGGTTCAGGCCCACCAGCTCCATCAGCTGCTGGACCTCCGGCTTGATCTTGTTCCGGGGCACCGTGCCGTGGAGGCGGTACGGCTCCCCGATGATGCTGCCGACGGTCTTCCGGGGGTTCAGCGACGCGAACGGGTCCTGGAAGATCATCTGCATGTTGCGGCGGAGCTCTCGGAGCGGTCGCCCGTGCATGTGCGTGATGTCCTGGCCGTCGAACTCGATCGAGCCGTCGGTGGCGTCGTACAGGCGCATGATGACGCGGGCCAGCGTCGACTTGCCGCAGCCGGTCTCCCCGACCAGCCCCACCGTCTCGCCCTCGAACACGTCCAGGTCCACGCCGTCGACGGCGTGGACGTCGCCGATGTGGCGCTGGAACAGGATGCCCCGTGTGATGGGGAAGTACTTCTTGACGCCCCGCAGGCGGATCAACGGGCGCTTGGCCGTCTCGGCTTGCGGTGCAGGTCGTTCCGTGACCTCTACGCTCACGCCTTCACCATGACCTCTTCGCGGAAGATGCGCTCCTTATCGGCCAGCGGCAGGTGGCAGGCTGATGCGTGGTGCCCGTCGGCCGGGAGCAGTTGGGGGATCTCGGTCTTGCATCGGTCGAACGCGTACGGGCATCGCGGGTGGAACGCGCAGCCCGGCGGGACGAAGATCAGGGACGGCGGCAGGCCCTTGATCGGCTGCAGCCGCCCGCCGGTGGTCTGATCGAGCCGCGCGATCGATCGCAGGAGGCCCCACGTGTACGGGTGGTGGGCGCTGTAGTAGATGTCGCGAGCGTCGCCGAACTCGACCGCCTTGCCCGCGTACATCACCTGGATGTTGTCGCAGTGCTCGGCCACCACGCCGAGATCGTGCGTGATGATCACCACGGCGGCGTTGAACTCCGCCTTCAGCTTGTCGATCAGGTCGAGGATCTGGGCCTGCACCGTCACGTCGAGGGCGGTGGTTGGCTCGTCGGCGATCAGCAGGTCGGGGTTCAGCGAGAGGGCCATCGCGATCATGGCCCGCTGGCGCATGCCGCCGGAGAACTCGTGCGGGTACTGGTCGGCGCGCTCCTCGGGCCGGGGGATGTTCACACGGCGGAGCATCTCCACGGCCTGGTCGTGGGCTTCCTGCTTGGAGATCTTCTGGTGGGTCCGGATGGCCTCGGCGATCTGGAAGCCCACCTTGTAGAAGGGATGGAGCGAGGTCATGGGGTCCTGGAAGATCATGCTGATCTTGTCGCCCCGGACGGTGCGCATCTCGTCGGGCGGCAGCTTCAGGAGATCCTGACCCCGGAAGATGACCTCGCCGCCGATGACGGCTTGGTCCGAGCGGATCAGGCCCATCACCGTGAGGAAGGTGACGCTCTTGCCCGAGCCCGACTCCCCCACCACGCCCAGGGTCTCGCCCTGCTGGAGGGAGAAGGACACCCCGTCCACGGCCTTCACCAGACCGTCGTCCGTGGGGAAGTGGACCGTGAGGTCCCGGACCTCCAGGAGGGGTTCGGGCACTAGGTGTACCTCACCCTCGGATCCAGGAAGGCGTAGGCGACGTCGACGAGCAGGTTGGCCAGGGCGATGAAGAACGCGCCGAAGATCACGACCCCCATCACGGACGGGAAGTCGTTGGTGATGATGGCCCGGACCGCGTACTGGCCGATCCCCGGCAGGTTGAACACCGTCTCGGTGATGAACGCGCCGCCCAGCAAGGTCCCCACGTCGATCCCGAACATCGTCACCACGGGGGTCAGCGCCGAGCGGAGACCGTGCTTGTAGATCACGCGGCGCTCGGAGAGTCCCTTGGCCCGAGCCGTCCGGATGTAGTCCTCCCCCATGGTCTCGATCAGGTTGCCCCGGACCATCCGCGCGTAGAACGCCGCGAACGTCAGCGACAGCGCCACCCAGGGCAGCACGAACCGCCCGGTGAGCGCGGCCTCCCACACGCTCATGCCGATGGGGATCCCGGACGGCGGCGCCCACTGCAACTTGAACCAGAAGACGAACAGGAACAGGTAGGCCAGCCAGAACACCGGCGCGGAGACCCCGAACAGCGCGAAGATCATCACGGCCCGGTCGGCGATGCTCCCCCGCTTGACCGCGGAGATCACGCCGATGGGGATCCCGATCAGGAGCCACACGACCGCGGCCCCCAGGGCCAGCGTGATCGAGACCGGAAGCCGGCTGAAGACCTCTTCCTTGACCGGCACGAAGTTGGCGTACGAGAAGTAGACGTCCTCGTTGAGGAACAGGCCCGGCCACGGGATCAGGCCCTTCGCGAACCGGGCGTACTGGACCCAGATCGGCTTGTCGAGCCCGAACGCGCGCCGGGCGTTCTCGATCTGCTGTGGGGTCGTCTGGCGCCCGACCGCCCGCCGGGCCGGATCAGAGGACGGCAGCTTGACGAAGATGATGAACGTGACCAGGGAGACGATGAACAGGACCAGGATCAGGAACAACGTCCGGCGGATCAGGTACCTGCCCATCGCGGCCTATCTTACCCCCGTGCGTACGGGGTCGGGGAACCGCCCGGCCCGGGCGGCTCCCCGACCCTTCCGCGTTCTTGCCTCGATCTTCCGGTTTCCTGCCCTCGGGCTACGCCGACGGGCTGAGCGCCAGCTGGTCCAGGGCCGCCAGACCGGCGAACTGGTCGAACGAGTAGTTCACGATGCGTTGGGACGTCAGGTCGATGTTGTTGTCGAACAGGTACGGGACCCAGGGCACCACGTTCTCCATGAGCTCCTTGTCGACATCCGCGTAGCACTGGATGCGCGTGTCCCCGGTATCAGCGGCGCACTCGCGCAGCTTGTCGTCCACGCTCGGCACGCTGGTGACCGTGTAGTCCCACTTCTTGAGGTCCGCCGCGCTCGCTCCCACCAGGGAGTAGTTGCAGCAGCTCGGGTAGATCGACT
>JBHGAT010000218.1:0-3827 GCA_041946645.1 Candidatus Velamenicoccus archaeovorus
ACGTCCCGGCCGACGTGGCGTTCCCCAGCGCCACGCAGAACGAGATCGGCGCCAAGGACGCCGCGAACCTCGTGAACAACGGTGTCTCCGTCGTCAGCGAGGGCGCGAACATGCCCACGGTCCCCGAGGGCGTGCAGACGTTCCTGCACGCCGGCATCCTGTACGGTCCGGCCAAGGCCGCGAACGCCGGCGGGGTGGCCGTATCGGGGCTGGAGATGTCGCAGGACAGCCTGCGCCTGTCCTGGACCCGGGAGGAGGTGGACTCGCGGCTGCGCGAGATCATGCGGGCGATCCACCGGCAGGTCCGCGAGACCGCCGAGCGCTACGGGACGCCGGGCAACTACGTCAACGGGGCCAACATCGCCGGGTTCGTCAAGGTGGCGGACGCGATGATCGACCAGGGCATCGTCTGAGGAGCGACATGAAGAAGATCGAGTGCTACCTGCAGCCGCACGACCTCGACGACGTGATCCGGGCGCTCTCCGAGGCGGGGGTGCCGGGCGTGTCGGTGACCGAGATCCGGGGGTTCGGCGTCCAGCGCGGGTTCGCCCGGGGCGAGGAGCCGGAGCCCGGCGGCTACGTGCTGCGACCGAAGATCAAGATCGAGCTCGTCGTGCCCGACCCCGACGTCGAGCGCTTCGTCGAGGTGATCCAGGCGGCACGCCGCGGCACCCGGATCGGCGAGGGCAAGCTGTTCGTCACGCCGGTCGAGGACGCCCTGCGGACCCGGACCGGCGAGCGGGGTGTGGCCGCGCTGACGTAGGCGCCTTCCCGGCCGCCCCGTGGCATGATGCCCGGGTGCCCGCCCGACCGGAGGTCGCTGTGGGATGGGCGCGTACGAGGCGGTCCAGGGGTTCTTCGGCTCGGCGGCGGAGCGGCTCGGTCTGGAGCCCCCGCTCCGGGAGCTCTTGAACACCCACCGGCGCGAGCTGGTGGTGCAGGTCCCCGTCGCCATGGACGACGGCACCGTCCGCACGTACCTGGGGTACCGGGTGCAGCACAACGACGCCCGGGGTCCGTACAAGGGCGGGCTGCGGTTCCATCCGACCGTGTCGATCGACGAGATCCGATGCTTCTCGGCGCTGATGACGTGGAAGTGCTCCCTGCTGGACATCCCGTTCGGCGGCGGCAAGGGCGGCGTGACGGTCGATCCCAAGGCGCTCTCGGAGGGCGAGGTCGAGCGCCTGTGCCGGTCCTTCGTCCGAGCCATCGCACCGGTGATCGGACCGTTCGTGGACATCCCGGCGCCGGACGTGAACACCGGACCGCGCGAGATGGCGTGGATGGTGAACGAGCTCGGCCGGATCCGGGGTGACTCGCGGGCCGCCCTGACCGGCAAGCCGATCCCCCTCGGCGGCTCGCTCGGCCGCGAGGAGGCCACCGGTCGCGGTGCGTTCCTGTGTCTGGACCGGATCGCGCACCATCGCGGATGGACCCGCGAGAAGATCCGGATCGCCGTCGACGGGTACGGCAACGCGGGCTCGTGGTTCTCGATCCTGGCCGCGCAGGCCGGGTACCGGATCGTCGCGGTCTCGGACAGCCGGGGCGCGATCCACAACCCGGAGGGGTTGGATCCCCGAGCCGTGCTGACCCACAAGCGCGAGACGGGCAGCGTGGCCGAGTTCAAGCACGCCGACCCCATCACGGACGAGGAGCTGACCGGCGCCGACTGCGAGGTCCTGGTCCCGGCCTCGCTCGAGGAGCACGTCCGCGAGGACAACGCGGACGCGGTCCGCGCCAACCTGGTGCTCGAGGTGGCGAACTACCCGACCACACCCGAGGCCGACCGGATCCTCAAGGGCCGGGCCGTCACGGTCATCCCCGACATCCTGGCGAGCGCCGGGGGGGTGGTGGTCTCGTACCTGGAATGGGTGCAGAACCTCCAGCACGAGCGGTGGACCGAGGAACGCGTCAACGCCCGGCTGGCCGAGCTGATGAACGACGCCACCGACGCCGTGCTGGCCCGGGCCAACGAGAAGGGCGTGACGCACCGCGAGGCGGCGTTCGAGATCGCCGTCGAGCGGGTGGCCGAGGCCGAGCGCCTGCGCGGCCGCTGGTAGCCGGCCGCCGCCTGGCCGCTTCCACTCCGGAACCTCGGGGGACCGCCCCGCGTCTTGGCCTGGTGACATGGTCACCGTGACCGACGCGCGGACCGACGCCGCGGCCGCCGGGCGGATGGAGCAGCTCTACCGCTCCCACGCCTCCGACGCCATGCGGCTGGCCTACCTGCTGACCGGCGACCGGACCCTGGCCGAGGACCTGGTCCAGGACGCCTTCGTCAAGGTGTTCGGGCGGTTCCACGACCTGCGCAACCGGGACGCGTTCTGGTGGTACCTGCGCCGGACGCTGGTGAACCTGTCGCGCTCGTACTTCCGCCGGCGCCGGGTCGAGCGGACCTGGCTGGCCCGGCAGCACCCGGAGGACGTGCCGAGCCGGGCTTCCGACGTGGTCGAGCGCGAGCGGATGCGGCAGGCGCTCATGACGCTGCGCCCCGAGCAGCGCGCGGCGGTCGTGCTCCGCTACTACGAGGACCTGTCCGAGGCCGCGACCGCCGAGGTGCTGGGCGTGGCCCTCGGCACGGTGAAGTCGATGGTCTCCCGGGCCATGGATCGCCTCCGCGACGAGCTCCGCGAGGCACCGGACGAGGGGTGAGCGACGTGGACACCAAGATCCCCGAGCTGCTGCGATCGCTGGCCGGCGAGGTGCCGGCCGGCACGCCGAACGAGCCCCGGCTGGCTCGAGCCACGCTCCGGCGGGCCCGCCGCCGCCGCGCGCTCACGGCCTCCGGCACGATGCTGACCGTGACGGCGCTGGTCCTGGGGGGCCTCCTCGGCGTCCGCGCCGTCCGACCCTCGAGCGGCGGCGTCACCCCGGCCGGCTCGCCCTCGCCGTCCGCCGTGGCGCCGGCCGCACCGGCCTTCGAGGGGGTCTGGCCGGAGACCACGCCGGCCGAGCTGGCCACGGCGCAGCAGGCCGTGGACGAGGGACACCAGCCCTGGCGGCTCGACCCGGGCCAGACGGCGGTGGCGTTGGCCACGAACCTCCTGGGCTGGTCGTACGACGCCACGTCCTCGAACGTGGTCCAGCTCGCCGACAGCCGAGCGACCGTCCGCATCTCCAACTCGGCCTTCGGCCCTCGCGTCCCGCCCATCACGGTCGCCCTCCGGCAGCTCGACCGGGTGGGACCCACGGGGGTGTGGACGGTCGTGAAGGCCGGGAGCCCGATCCTGGACGTGCAGGTGTCGCCGTACCCGCTGCGGGCGGGCGCGGACGCGACCGTGACGGGCCACCTCACAGAGGCGTTCGACGCCTCCACCGTGCGCGTCGACCTCCTGGCCGGGCCGACCCTGGAGTCCTCGATCGCCGGCGGCGCGCGGCCCCTGGCGCCGGCGTTCGACTGGACCGGACCGGTGCCGAGCGGATCGCTCGAGGACGTCACCGTGCTGGTGCGGAACGTGGATGCCACCGGGATGGCCATCGCGGCGAGCGCGTTCGCCGTACCGGTCCTCGACCCGAACCCGCCCCCGGTCCGAGGACCGTGATCGACGCCCAGGGCCGGTGGCTGAGCTTCACGCTGGGGGGCGACCAGGTCGCCCGTCCCGTCTCACCACGCGTGCCAGCGCCCGCCGAGCGACCGGGATCGAGGCCAGGAGCGCCGCCGCGGGCGCCGTGATGACCATGCCGGCCATCCCCTCGGCGACCTCGTGCTCGACCCGGTATCGCACCGGCCCGGAGCGCACCACCCAGATCCACCGACCGCCGCCCTCATCGACCTCGAGCACGTCGAAGGAGGCCACCACCCCGAGGCTCGTGCGGAGCTCGCCCTC
>JBHGAT010000219.1:0-3819 GCA_041946645.1 Candidatus Velamenicoccus archaeovorus
GGCGGTCCAGCTCGTCACGCTGGCCGGGGCCAGGGCGGTGGGCGTGGTCTCGAGCGCGGCGAAGGGCGAGTACGCCAGGTCCCTCGGCGCCGTCGGCTACGTCAACCGCACGGACTTCGACCACTGGGGCGTGCCCCCGAAGTGGGACTCGGCCGAGTGGAAGCGGTGGTTCGAGGGCGTGAAGGCGTTCGGCAAGGCCATCTGGGACGTGCTGGGCGAGCGCCGGAACCCCAACATCGTGTTCGACCACCCCGGCCAGGACACGATCCCCACGTCGATCTTCGTGTGCGAGCGCGGCGGCATGGTGGTGATCTGCGCCGGCACGTCGGGCTACGACACGATGGTCGACGTCCGGTACCTCTGGTACCTCCAGAAGCGGTACCAGGGCTCGCACCTGTTCAACGACGAGCAGGCGATCGCGTTCAACGACCTGGTTCGCGAGGGGAAGGTCAGGACGACGCTCGGTCACACCTACCGGTACGAGGACGCGGGCGAGGTCCACCAGCTGATGGGCGAGGGCCGGCTCCCCGAGGGCAACGTCGCGGTGCTGATCAACGCGCCCGAGCGCGGTCTGACGGACCTGCCCTAGCCGTTCGGATCGGTCGCCGTGGGGCCGGAGCGTAGCTCGTCGAGCGCCTCGTCCGCCTCGAACAGGAACAGCCGCGCGTCGCACTCGAGCAGGAGCTCCCGCGCGCGCTCGAGCACCTCGCGGGGGTCCTGGCCGGCCCGGGTCATCGCGCGTCCCAGGTCGACCATCGCGCGCGCGGCGAACGGGCGCATCTCGAGCCGCTCGTACTCGGCGACGGCGGCTCGGAGCCTCTCGGCCGACCGCCCGGGATCCGGCTCGAGAAGCCCGGCGATGTTCCGGGCGTGCGCGGCGCTCTGGACCGAGTCCGTGGAGGCCTCGAGGTCCCGGTACGTCCCCGCGCGGTCCCGCTCGTCGAGGAGCAGGAAGGTCCGCGCGCACTCGAGGATGCTCTCGGGGAAGGTGTCCACGTTGTAGGCGCGGACGTGCTCGGCCGCCTCGGCCAACCGGTCGGCCGCCGCGCGTCGATCCCCCCGTGAGAGGGCCAGGTACCCGTCGAACAGGGGGAGGAAATGGAGCACCTGAGGCTCGGGGTTCGCCACCAGCGTCGGGCCGGCCTCGTCGCGGTACGCGACCGCCTCCTCGGTCCGGCCCCGCAGCAGCGCCACGATGGCGAGCGAGATCAACCGCATCCCGATCAGCGGCTCGTCCCCGACCCGGCGAGCGAGGTCGACCGCAAGCCGCTGCTGCTCCTCGCTTTCCTCCAGCCGGCCGAGCAGCTGGAGGGTGTCGCCGAGGCTCCCCGCGATCCACCCCCCGTTGGCGATCGTGCCCGATCGGAGGGCCAGCTCGAGACCCTCCCGCAGCACCTCGGCGGTCGGCCCCGGTCCGCGGGAGCTGCCCCAGGTGCTGGCGATGTTGTTGTAGGCCCGCATCAGGTTGGTGGTGTCGCCCGCCTCCTTCGCCAGGCGGAACGCGTCCTCCATGAGCGCCTGGGCCTGGGCCGAGCGACCGGGACGGGACATCACGCACACCCCGAGGGTCTGGGTGGCCTCGGCTCGGACGAGCGTGGCGTCGGTGCTCACGGCGATGTCGATGGCCCGTCGCAGGAGGGGTTCCGCCTCCTCCTCACGTCCGCGTCGCCACAGGAACCATCCCAGCCGGTGGAGGGCGTCCGCCAGCTCCGTCGTCTCCCCGAGCGGCTCGAGGGTCTCGACGGCGACCCGCCCGGCACCCTCGGCCTCGTCGTGCCGCGACTGCTGCAGCAGCGGCAGGACCAGGCGCGCGCTCGCCCACCCCACCCCGAGGTCGTCGCCGAGCGCCGCGCAGAGCTCGACCGCGCGGCGGGCCACTCGCTCGCTCTCCATCACCGTGTCCGCGCCCCACGATGCCTGTGTGTGCTCCCGGGCGAGCTCGGCGCGTTCGGCTAGCGGGACGTCCAGCGCCTCGGCCAGGTGCTCCGCCTCGCGGTACCACCGGGTGCACTCGGCGCGGAGCCACAGGGCGCCGGTGCGGCGGGCGGCCGCCCACGCGTGCTCGAACGCGCTGCGCTGGAGCTCCGGCCGGCGCTGCCCGAGCTCCTCCAGGTAGCGGAGCGCCTCGACCTGATGGGTCGCCACGAGCTCCGCGATCTCCTCGGCGCGATCGCCGGCTCGCTGCTCGGCCCACCGGGCCACGCCGGCGTGCTTGTCGGCGCGCAGCGACTTCGGCATCGAGTCGTACGCGCCGTCGCGGATCAGGTTGTGGCGGAAGGCGAACTCGTGCTCGTCGGAGAACGACGATGACTCGTGCGGGACGACGAGGTCCTTCACCCGCAAGCGCCCCAGGGCGTCGCGGATCTCGGCGACCGACCTCCCGGTGAGCTCCGCCACGGCGCCGGCCCAGAAGACCCGCCCGACGACCGCGGCGTCCTGCAGGACGGCCTTCTCGTCGTCGGGCAACCCGTCGAGCCGCGCCGCGATCAACCCCTGCACCGAGCGTGGGAGCTCGATGTCCTCGACCGGCCGGGCGACCTCCCACCTCGACGCCTCGGTGGCCCGGAGCACGCCGTCGTCGATCAGCTTGCGGACGATCTCCTCGACGTAGAGGGGGTTGCCCTCGCTCCGTCCGAGGATCGTGCGGCTCAGCTCGCCGTCGACCGCGCCGGGCAGCAGGTCCTCGAGCATGGCCGCGCCTTCGGCGTCCGAGAGCGGGTCGAGGTAGATCGACGCCGCGTTGCGCTTGCCCCCGCCCCAGGTGGGGCGGCGCTCGAACAGCTCGGGGCGGGCGGTCGCCACGACCATGATCGGGCCCTGCGCCCAATCGGCCACGTGATCGACGAAGTCGAGCAGCCCCTCGTCGGCCCAGTGCAGGTCGTCGAGCACCAACGCCAGCGGGTACCGGGCGGCGAGCCGCTCCAGGAACCGTCGCCACGCCTCGAAGAGCTCCTCGCGGCTCATCTCGCGGACCTCGCCGGCGCCGACCAGCGCCCGGAGCTGCGGCGCGACGCTGTCGTCGCCGAAGAGCTCGCGGGCGGCGCCTTCAGCCTTCCGCGCGGCCGCCTCCGCCGTGTCGTCCTCGAAGATCTCGCACTGGGCCTTGATCGCGTCGGCGAACGCCGAGTACGAGGTGTTCCCGTACGCCAGGCACCGGCCCCGCCGCCAGTAGACGATCTGGGGCAGCCCCTCCACGTAGCGCTCGAGCTCGGCCACCAGGCGCGACTTGCCCACGCCGGCAGGACCGACGATCGTGACCAGCGCCGGCCGGCCCTCGGCCTCGACCCGGCGGAGCGTCTGCTTCAGCACCGAGAGCTCCTCGTCGCGGCCGACCATCCGGGCCTCCATGCCGAGCCGCGGACGCTCCCCGCGGGTCCGCGCCTTGATCCGCAGCGCCCGCCAGGCGGGGACCGGCTCGGCCTTGCCCTTCAGCTCGAGCGGCTCCAGCTCGCGGTACTCGATCACGTCCCTCGTGCCCGCGTAGACGGCCGGGCCCACGACCACGAACCCGGGCTCGGCCGCGCTCTGGAGGCGGGCCGCCGTGTTCACCGCATCGCCGGTGAGCATCCGGTCGCGAGGGCCGGACGCCCGCTCCAGATCGACCAGGACCTCCCCGGCCTCGATGCCGATCCGCATGGCCAGCGTGGGCCTGCCCTCGGCGGCGAAGCTGCGGTTCAGCTCCGAGAGCACCGCCTGCATCTCGATGGCCGCCCGGACGGCCCGCTCGGCGTCGTCCTCGTGCGCCCTCGGCACGCCGAAGATCGCCAGGACCGCATCGCCCATGAACTTCTCGAGCAGGCCCTCGTACCGTCCGATCTC
>JBHGAT010000022.1:0-13590 GCA_041946645.1 Candidatus Velamenicoccus archaeovorus
CCCTTCCGGGTGCTGGCGGAGAAGGCGGGCGTGCTGCCCGAGGCCAGGTGGGTGATCGCGCACTGTGAGCAGGGCTACACGTCCGATCTGTCGCTCGAGGCGATGCTCGACGACGACGTCCTGGTGGCCTGGGCCCACGGCGGCGAGGACCTCGCGCCCGAGCACGGGTACCCGCTCCGGCTGGTGGTGCCCAAGCGGTACGCATGGAAGAGCGCCAAGTGGCTGCGCGGCCTCGAGCTCTCCGAGCACAACACGCGCGGCTTCTGGGAGGTCCGCGGCTACCACATCCACGCCGACCCCTGGCGCGAGGAGCGGTACAGCTACCAGGAAGGGCCGCGCGCCGAGCTCGAGCCGTAGGGGCAGGCGTCGGGAGCTGCCAGGACCCGGCTAGTCCGCTGCGAGCCGTTTCAGCGTGGCGACGTTGCGCGCGTGGTCGTCGAGCGTTCCGGGCGTCTCGACGACCAGCGAGAGGTCCTGCACCTCCGGCCGGCGCAGGAGCTCGAAGAAGCCCTCGACGCCGATGGAGCCCTCCCCGATGTGCTCGTGCCGGTCGCGGCGGGAGCCCCGCGCGTGCTTCGCGTCGTTCGCATGGATCAGGACGAGCCGCTCGGCCAGGCCGAGCGCGCGCAGCTCGTCGAAGCAGGCGGCGATGCCGTCGGGATCGTCGAGCGCGTAGCCGGCGGCGAACAGGTGGCACGTGTCGAGGCACAGACGCAGGCGCGGATCGCCGACGGCGTCGAAGAGCCGGGCCGCCTCGGGGAGCGTGGAGGCGACCGCTCCCGACGTGCCGGCCGTGAGCTCCACCACCACCGCGCAGTCGCCCTCGGGTCCGACGGCTCGGAGCGACGTGGCCGCACGGTCGAGGGCGTCGGCGGCCCCGTCCGGCCCGCCCGCCCCCGCATGGATCACCAGACCGGCGGCGCCGATCGCCGACGCGGCCTCGACCGACCGCTGCGCGAGCTCGACCGAGCGGGCCAGGAAGTCGGGGTTGGGCGAGGCGATGTTCGCGAGGTACGGCGCGTGCACCCATACGGGGCCGAGCCCGGCGTTCCCCATGGCCTCGAGGAACGCGACCCGCTCCTTGCGCGAGGGGCGCGGCGGCGCCCATCCGCGCGGGTTCGAGACGAACACCTGGATCGTCTGCGCGCCGATGCGCTGCGCCGCGGTCACCGCGGTGAGCAGGCTCCCCCGCGTGGGGACGTGCGCGCCGATCCTCACACGTAGATCGTGACCGTCTGGCCGTACGTCACGGTCGTGTTCGGGAGCGGGAGCTGACCGGCCACCGTGGTCCCGGCCGAGCCAGGGACGGGCGAAACGGCCACCTCGAGGCCGAGGTCCCTGAGCGTGGCGATCGCCGCCTCCTTGGACATGCCCACGACGTCCGGCATCGGGAACGTCCGCGGTCCGAGGGAGACCACGATCGTGACCCCGTCTCCCGGCTGCACCTTCGTGTGCGGGTCCGGATGCTGGGCGATGACCTCGCCCTTCGGGACGGTGTCCGAGAACCTCGTCCCGACGTCCACCACCCAGGCCTGGAGCAGGCCACGGGCCTCGTCCTCGGTCTTCCCGATCACCTTCGGGATCGGCCGGGGCTGCGGTCCCTTGCTCACCACGACGGCGATGGTGCTTCCCCGTGGCGCCAGGTCGAGCGGGGCCACCGACTGGCTGACGATGTGGTCGACGGCCACCTTCTCGCTGTACTCCGCCTTGGGGTCGCCGAGCGTGAGGTGTGCCGCGAGCAACGCGTCCCGGGCCTGGGCGAGCGTCATGTCGGTGAGGTCGGGGACCTTCACCGGCGGTGGGCCGAGGGACGGCACGATCGTGACCATCGAGCCCTCGCGGATCGAGGTTCCGGCGGCCGGTCGCATCTTGAGGACCCGACCCTCCGCGACCTTCATCGAGTGCTGGCCCTCGGCGACCCTCACGGTGAGGTCGGCGTCGTCCAGGCGCGCGGTAGCCTGCTCCACCGTCATGCCGAGCACCCGCGGCACGTCGACGTCATGGGGGATCGCGTAGGTCCACACGGCCCACGCGCCCGCGCCGAGCGCCAGGAGCAACGCCAGGATCCCGAGCACCCATCGACCGCGATGCTTCCGGGTCCGACCCTCGCGGGGCACGATCACGGTCGCCGCGCGCTGCGGATCGGGGGAGGCGGCCTCGGGGATCGCGACCGTGTCGGAGACGCGGACGAGCTCGCCGACCGGAGCGGCGGCGGGGAGCGCGGCGGCCTCGGTGGCCAGGTCGCGGCGGGCCTCGGCCGCGGACTCGGGGCGGAGCTCCCGCGCCTTCTCGGTCATCGAGGCGACCCACCCGTCGAGCCCCGGGGGGACCGCCGGGTTGCGGAGCGAGGGTCTGGGCACGCGCTCGCGGACGTGCTTGTAGGCGATCGCGAGCGTCGTCTCGCCGCCGAACGGCACGCTGCCGGTCAAGAGCTCGTAGGCCACGATGCCGAGCGAGTACAGGTCGGTCCGCGGATCGGCCGGCTCGCCCTGCAGCTGCTCGGGCGCGAGGTACTGCACGGTGCCGGTGACCGAGCCCGCGTACGTGGCCCGGGCGTCCGCGTACGCGCGGGCCAGCCCGAAGTCGGTGACCTTGGCGACGCCGTCGGGGGTCACCAGGATGTTCTCCGGCTTCACGTCCCGGTGCACGATGCCCTTGGCGTGCGCGTGGGTGAGGGCGCCGAGCACCTGGAGCAGGACGTCGGCCGCCTGGGCCGGCGCCAGCAGCCCCTCGGCCTCGAGCAGCTCGCGCAGGCTCTGGCCCCGCACGAGCTCCATCACCATGTAGTAGACGCCGTCCACCGCGCCCCAGTCGTGGACGGCGACGATGTTCGGATGCGACAGCCCACCGGCCGCTCGGGCCTCGCGACGGAACCGGTCGACGAACCCGGGGTCGCCCGAGAGGCTGCGGTGCAGGACCTTGACGGCGACCTCGCGCGCCAGGACCGCGTCGTGGGCCAGGAAGACCTCGCCCATCCCGCCGGCCGCGATCCGCCGGATCACGTGGTACCGGCCGTCGAGGGTGGTTAGGCTCACCCCGTCGTCCGGGATCCGGATCGCCGGGTCGGGTCGGGTGCGACTGGACGTGACGGGACCTCCGCTCGTGGGAACCGCTGTGAGGGGGCCGGGGAAGCGTCCGCGCACATCCTAGCGTGCGTCGGAGGCGAGATGGCCGAAGGTCCGGAAGCTCGCGAGCCGTTCCAGGACGCCTTCGCCCGGATCGAGGCGGCGGTCGAGGGCGGCGACACGGACCTGTCGAGGCTGGGGTTCTGGCGTCTCCTCCGCGAGATCAAGGTCGACCCGATGCTCTCCGAGCATTGGGCCGACGTGGTCGGACGGATCGACGGCAAGGCCTTCGAACGGGCCGTCCGACCGAGGTTCCCCGTGTGGTTCGGGAACGCCGTCCTGGTGCTGGGGACGCTGGTCGGGGCGGCGGCGGTCGTCCTGGCCATGCGGACGAGCTCGGAGGTGCTCGCGGGGCTGGCCCTCGTGGCGGCCGGGTTGATCTGGTCGCTGTCCCTGCACGACCTTGCGCACTGGCTGGTGGGACGGGCCGTGGGCATCCGGTTCACCTCGTACTTCTTCGGCGGCCCGTTCCCTCCTCGGCCGGGGATGAAGACCGACTACGCGACCTACCTGCGGACGCCTCCCGGGGGTCGGGCCTGGATGCACGCGTCGGGCGCGCTGGCCACCAAGGTGGCCCCGTTCGTCGCCCTCGCGTTCCGGTGGGCCACCGAGGCGCCGGCGTGGGCGGCCTGGATCCTGGTGGGGTACGGCCTGCTCCAGATCGTGACCGACGTGCTGTTCTCCACGAGGTCCAGCGACTGGAAGAAGGTGCGCCGCGAGCGGGCCGTCGCACGAGCGCGGGCGGCCCGGGGCCGCTGACGGCCGGGCGCCCAGCCGGAGGTCCGGCCGGGCCGTCCGGTGCCTATACTCGCGGTCGGAACACCGGGGAGCTCGGGCCACCGGGCTGAGAGGGCGGCAGGACGCGCCGCCGACCCGCAGAACCTGATCCGGGTAACGCCGGCGGAGGGAGCGATGGGTCGCAGGTCCCTGTCCCTCGGGGTGTACGTCCTGACCTCGAGCGGCTTGGTCCCGGGCCGCGGGCACCGTGAGGTCGCGCTCGCGGCCATCGAGGGCGGTGCCGACGCCGTGCAGCTCCGTGCGCCCCAGCTGGGCGACCCGGAGCTCGAGCCGATCGCGCACGAGCTGGCGGGCGCCTGCCGGGACGCCGGCGTCCTGTTCGTCGTGAACGACCGGGTGGACGTGGCACTCCGGAGCGGGGCGGACGGGGTCCACCTGGGCCAGGGGGACGGGCTCGAGGGCGCCCGCGAGCGCCTGGGGCCGGAGGCCGTGCTCGGCGTCAGCGTGGCGACGCCGGAGCAGGCTCGGGCGGCCCACGCCGCCGGCGCGGACTACCTGGGGGTCACCGTGTGGGCCACGCCGACCAAGCCCGAGGCCGAGCCGAGGGGGCTCGACGGCCTCCGCGCGGTCGTCGCCGCGACCCGACTCCCGGTCGTGGGGATCGGGGGGATCGACGCGTCGAACGCGGCCGCGGTGCTCGGGACCGGTGCGGCCGGCGTGGCCGTGATCTCGGCGGTGGGGGCGGCCCCCGACCCGGTGGCGGCGACGCGGGAGCTGGTGGAGATCGTCCGTTCGAGCGAGAGGGAGGTCCGAGGGAGATGACGGAGCCGAGGCTGGGCAAGGCCACGCCGGAGCTGTTCGAGCAGATCATCCTGCGCCGCCTCGGGGCGCGGGACCCGGACGTGCTCGTGGGGCCGCAGCACGGCGTGGACGTCGGTGTGGTCCGGGTGGCCGGGGGCGTGGCGATGGCCCTCACGGCCGATCCGGTGTTCATCGTGCCCGCGTACGGGTGGGAACGGGCCGCGTGGTTCGCGGTGCACATCCTGGCCTCGGACGCCGCGACGAGCGGCCTGCCGCTCCGGTGGATGGCGGTCGACCTGAACCTGCCGCCCGAGATCACCGACGAGGAGCTCACCGAGATGTGGGACGCGTACCACCGCGCCTGCGAGGAGCTCGGGATCGCCGTGGTGACCGGTCACACGGCCCGGTACGAGGGCTGCACCTGGCCGATGGTCGGCGGCGCCGTCTGCATGGCCGCGGGACCCGAGGACCGGTTCGTCACCCCGGCGATGGCGCGCCCGGGCGATCGCGTGGTGGTGACCAAGGGCGCCGCGATCGAGGCCACCGCGCTGTTCGCAACGACGTTCCCCGAGCGGTTGGCCGAGGCCGTCGGCCGCGAGATCGTGGCCGCCGGGGACGCGCTGTTCGAGCGGATGACCGTGGTCCCGGAGGCGACCGTCGCTCGCGGGTTCGGGCTGCGCGAGGCCGGCGTGACCGCGATGCACGACGCCACCGAGGGTGGGGTCTACGGCGGCCTGACGGAGGTGGCCTCCGCCTCGAACGTGGGTCTGCGGATCGACCTCGACGCGATCCCGGTCCGCCCCGAGGTTCGGGCGATCTGCGACCACGTCGGGATGGATCCCTACGCGTCGATCTCCGAGGGCACGCTCGTGTGCACGGTGGTGGCCGGCCGAGCCGATGCCTTCATCGAGGCGCTCGCCGCCGAGGGCATCGAGGCCGCCGTGGTGGGGGAGGTGACGGAGCCCGAACGCGGCACCGTCCTCGTCACCACGGAGGGTGAGCGACCGTTCGAGCACCCCGGCCTCGACCCCTTCTGGGGGGCGTTCGCGACCTGGGCCCAGGAGGCCGCCGGGATCGCCGCCAGCTCCTGATCGCGCCGCCGGCCGGCCGTCGAACGGGTCACGAGCCCGCTGCACGTCCGCCGGCGCCGGTCACCCCCGGGGTAGGGTGTGGCCCGCATGGACCTCATCACCGTGGGCGACCTCATGGTGGACGTGAGCGTCGAGGCGTCGGCCCTCCGCACGGGGGGCGACGTGCACGGCCGCGTGCGGATCCGTCCGGGCGGCACCGCCGTGAACGCGGCGGTCTGGGCGGCTCACGCCGGCGCCCGAGCCCGGATCCACGGCCGGGTGGGGGACGACCTGGCGGGCCGGCTCGTGTCCGAGGCGATGGCGCAACGGGGGGTCGAGGCCGTCCTCGCGGTCGACCCGGGGAGGCCGACCGGCTCGATGCTCGTGGTCCACGAGAACGGGGAGCGCTCGATGGTCGCCGACCGCGGCGCGAACGGCCGGCTGGCGCCCGCCGACCTGCCCGAGACGCTCGAGGCCGGCGCGGTCCTCGTGTCCGGGTACGTGCTGCTCCACGAAACCTCGACGGCGGCGGCTCGGGCCGCGCTCGAGCGGGCCCGGGCCCCGTACGTCGCGGTGGACGCGGCGTCGTGGCCGCTGGTCGAGGCGTTCGGCTCGGCCCGCTTCTTCGAGGCGACCGGGGCGGCGGACGTGCTGCTCGCCAACGAGCTGGAGGCACGCGCGCTGACCGGGCGGGAGGGGGAGGCCGCGGCCGACGTCCTGGCGCAACGCTACCGCGTGGCCTGCGTGAAGCTCGGGCCCAAGGGAGCGGTGATGTCGTGGGAGGGGCTGCTGATCCGGTTCGGGGCCGAGGAGGTCGACGAGGTCGACGCCACGGGGGCCGGGGACGCGTTCGACGGCGTCCTGCTCGCGGAGCTCGCCCGGGGCGCCTCGCCGGGTGACGCGCTCCGGCTGGCGTGTCACGCGGGGGCCCGCGCCGTGGCCAGCCACGAGCTCTGGCCGGAGCGCCGGCCGGTCCGATGACGTCGAGGCTGGAGATCGCCGAGCCGGTGCGCGACACGCTCGAGCGCGGCGGGGCGGTGGTGGCCCTCGAGACGAGCGTGCTGGCCCAGGGACTCCCGCCGCCCCGCAACCTCGAGGCGGCCGAGCGCATGCACGAGGCGATCGACGCTCGAGGCGCGGTGCCGGCGTGGATCGGCGTCCGGGACGGGCTCGTCCGGGTCGGGCTGGATCGGGCGGAGCTGGAGGAGCTGGCCGAGCCCGGCGTCGCCGCGAAGGTGGCTCGCCGGGACCTCCCCGCGGCGGTCGCGTGGGGGCGGCTCGGGGCGACGACGGTGTCGGCCACGATCTGGGCGGCCCACCGGGCCGGGATCCCGGTGGCGGCGACCGGGGGGATCGGCGGCGTGCATCCTGGCTCCGGCGACGTCTCGACGGATCTGGCCGAGCTCGCCGTCACGCCGGTGCTCCTCGTGTGCTCCGGTCCGAAGTCGATCGTCGACCCCGTGGCCACCGCGGAGCGGCTCGAGGAGCTCGGCGTCGCGGTGGTGGGGTACCGGTGCGACCGGCTCCCGTTCTTCCTGGCGCGCGAGGCGCCCGTGGACCTCGAGCACCGGGCGGACGATCCGGCCGGCGCGGCGGCACTGGTCCGGGCCCAGCGCGAGCTCGGAACGGGATCGGCGGTCGTGCTGGCCAACCCGGTGCCGGCGGACGCGGCCATGGACCCGGTGGTGGTCGCCGACGCCGTCAGGGCCTGCCAGGAGCGGGCCGGGCGGGAGGGCGTCGGGGGCAAGGCTCTGACCCCCTTCCTCCTGGGCTGCCTGGCCGAGCGCACCGGCGGCGCGAGCCTCGAGGCCAACCTCGCGCTCCTGGCCTCGAACGCCGCGCTGGCCGCCGAGGTCGCCGTGGCCGTGGCCGCCCTCACCCCGAGCGCCTGAGCCCGACGCGGTCGGCTACCGGAGCCAGGTCTTGGCGATGGCCTTGGTGAAGTTCCAGCCGTAGCGGAGCGACTTGGGCTTCTTCGACTCGCCCCCGCGGCGGGTGAGGAAGGTGACGGGGACCTCGACGATCCGCGCGTGGTGGCGGAGGGCTTCGATCGTGACCTCCGAGGTCCAGAACTGATCCTGCTCGAGCAGCAGCTTGCGGAGCGTGTCGGCGCGGGTGGCCCGGTACCCGCTCGAGATGTCGGTGACCCGCTGGCCGGTCAGGATCGTCACGAGCCACGAGAAGAAGTGCACGCCGAGGTGCCGGACCAGGCTGCCGCGCTCGAAGTCGCCGAGCATCCGCGAGCCGTTCACGTGGTCGGCCTCGCCCTCGAGGATCGGCTTGACCAGCGTCGGGAGCTCCTCGGGCTGGTGCTGGCCGTCGGCGTCGATCGAGACCACGATGTCGGCGCCGAGCTTGAGCGCGATGTCGTACCCGACGCGCAGGGCCAGGCCACCGCCCCGGCGGATGGGGAGCCGGGCGACGAGCGCGCCGGCCTCGCGGGCCGCCTCGGAGGTGCCGTCGTCCGAGCAGTCGTCGATCACGATCGGCACGACGGCGTACCCCTCGATCTCCTCGGGCATGGCGTGGATCACGGCCCCCACGTTCTCGGCCTCGTCGTAGGCCGGGGAGATCACGACGATCCGGCGGCCCGGCGGGACCGCCTGGGCCCGCTCCCAGTCGAACGTGCTCTGTCCCAGGGCCTCCACCAAGAGCCGGATGCTGCGCTCGTTCGAGTCGACCGACGACTGCATCCGGAGCAGGAGCCCGAACAGGATCACCACCGCGATCAGCAAGGCGCCGGTCAGCCGCTGCCCCGTGCCCGGGCGGAAGTTCAGGGTCTCGAAGATCGGGTTGAACAGGTTCGGCGCGATCGCCAGCAGGAGCACGCCGATCGAGATCAGCGTGGTGATGATGAGCGTGAGCCGCGACAGCTGGCGCCGCCGATGGCCGACCACCGCGCCCGCGACCAGGACCACCGCGAACACGGCCCCGATGATGCGGAGGACGATCATGCCCGCCCCTGCCCCACCGGACCTCCGTCGCTAGGTGGCGGTGGGCTCGTGGAGCCAGGCCCGCCACCTGGTCCGCGGCATGATGTGGTCGAGGATCACGCGGTCCTTGTACCGCTCGATCCGCTCGATCATCGACTCGATCAGCGTCTCCGAGAGCAGGTGCGGCTGCAGCCCCAGGTCGAGCAGCTTGGTGTGCTTCGCGTTGTAGTAGTGCTCCTCGGCCTCCACGCGCGGGTTCTCCACGTGCTCGACCGTGACCTCGATGCCGTGGTGCGCCCCCGCCTCGGCCACCTTCTGGGCCAGCTCCACGATCGAGAACTGCTCCGTGAACTGGTTGAACACGCGGTACTCGCCCTCGGCGGGCGGGTTCAGCACGGCGAGCTCGACGCAGCGGAGCGTGTCGAGGATGTTCAGGTACCCGCGGGTCTGCCCACCCTTGCCGTACGCCGTGAGCGGGTAGCCGATCACCGCCTGGAGGCAGAAGCGGTTCAGGGCGGTGCCGAAGACCTCGTCGTAGTCGAACCGCGTGTGCAGCCGGGGGTCGAGCTCGGTCTCCTCGGTCTCGATCCCGTACACGACGCCCTGGTTCAGGTCGGTCGAGCGCAGCCCCCACACCCGGCACGCGAAGTGGATGTTGTGCGAGTCGTGCACCTTGGTGAGGTGATAGAAGCTCCCGGGCATCTTCGGGTACGGCAGGGTGTCCGAGCGCCCGTTGTGCTGGATCGTGATGAAGCCCTCCTCGATGTCGATGTTTGGCGTCCCGTACTCGCCCATCGTGCCGAGCTTCACCAGGTGGGCCTCCGGCGCGTACTCGGCGATCGCGTACAGGACGTTGAGGGTCCCCATGACGTTGTTGGTCTGGGTGAACACCGTGTGCTCGCGGTCGATCATCGAGTACGGCGCGGAGGGCATCTCGCCGTAGTGGACGACGGCCTCCGGCTCGAACCCCCGGAAGACGCCCTCGACCACGTCCCAGTCCAGCAGGTCGCCCTCCGTGACCCCGATGTCGAGGCCGGTGACGTCCTTCCAGGCCCGGGCCCGGGCCGGGAGGGACCCGAGGATCGGCGTGAGCGAGTCGGTGCCGGCCTCGGCGTGGGCCCGGCGGCGCAGGTAGTTGTCCACGGCGTGGACCTCGTGACCGCGGCGCGAGAAGTACATCGACGTGGCCCACCCGAGGTACCCGTCGCCGCCGAGGATCAGGATGCGCATGGTGGTCCTTTCGGTCTCACGTGCGGGAGCGCGGCCATCCTATCAACCCCACGACCTGCGGAAACCGTCCGTGCTCCGCGTTCACGCGATGGCCCCGAGCTCGTCCACGACCCGGTCGACCTCGTCCACGCCGTGGTAGTGGCAGAACCCGATCCGGACCGCCCCACCGGTGGCTTCCAGCCCCAGGCGCTCCATCAGCTCGAGCGCGTAGTAGTTCCCGTCCCAGGTGAAGATGCCGCGCTCGCCGAGGGCCTTCGCGGTCTCGGCGGGGTGCTGCTCGCCCAGGCGGACGGCGAAGGTGGGCGTGCGTTCTCCGATCCGTCCGGGGTCGCCGATCCCGAACAGGCGGACCCCCGGTACCTCCGCCAGGCGTTCCAGGAACCGCCGGGAGAGGACGGCCTCGTGGGCGACGATCGACTCGAACGCCGCCACCAGCGCGTCGCGACGACCGTCGGAGCGCGGCGCCCCGTAGGTCCGCCCGAGGGACGCGAGGTACTCCACCGCCGCCTCGAACCCGGCCAACGCCTCGTGGTTCTGCGTGCCCGTCTCCCAGCGGAACGGCACCCCGTCGTCGGCCGGGCGGACCTTGTACGGGCGGAGCGACCGGAGGAGCTCGCGGCGCCCGAAGAGGATGCCGAGGTGGGGCCCGAAGATCTTGTAGGGCGAGCACACGAGCAGGTCGCAGCCGAGGGCCCGGACGTCGATCGAGCGGTGCTGGGCCACGTGGACGCCGTCGACGCAGACGATCGCCTCGGGCGCGCGCTCGCGGACCACGCGGATCAGCTCGGGGGCCGGGGTCACCGTCCCCACCGCGTTCGAGGCCAGCGTGAACGCGACGACCTTGGTCCGCTCGGAGAGGGCCGCCTCGAACGAGCCCGCGTCGAGCGTGGCGTCCTCGTCGCGCAGGTCCGCCCACCGGACCGTCGCGCCGGCGTCCTCGGCGGCCATGGTCCATGGGCGGACGTTCGCGTCGTGGTCGAGCCGGGTGACCACGACCTCGTCGCCGGGGCCGAGGGTCCGACCCACCGAGCGTGAGACCCCGAACAGCATCGTGGTGGCGTTGGGCCCGAACGCGACCTCGTCCGGCTCCGAGCCCACCAGGTCGGCGGCGGCCCGGTGGGCCCGGGCGATGACCTCGTCGGTCTCCCGGCTGGTGGCGAACGCGCCGTGGGTGTTCGCGTTGCTGGTCCGCAGGTACGCGGCCATGGCCTCGATCACGGCCTCGGGGACCTGGGAGCCTCCCGGCGCGTCGACGAACACGCAGGGGCGGCCACCCTCCTCGCGCGCGAGCGCCGGGAACCGCGCGCGGACGGCCGACAGGTCGGGGGCATCCATACCGGAGAGCTTGCGCGAGGGGGGGAGCCGCCGGCAACCCGCGCCGGTCAGCCGGTCCGATCCCAACCCGTCGGCAGCTCCGGCACCCCCCAGGAGGGATCCGGTCGCCAGGTGGTCCAGTCGCGGTCGAACGGTGGCCGCCGTTGCATCACGCGCCGGCGACCCCGGTCGGCTGCGTCTCGGAACCCGATCGCCTGCTCGCGGGTGAACACCCCGAGGGCCACCGCCCGCTCGAGCTCGGCCTCGTCCTTCCACGCCCAGGACACGAGATCGGGCTCGATCACGAGGTCGAGGATCAGCTCCGTGGTGTCGAAGCCGACGCGCGTGGGACGGAGCGGGTCCTCCACGTTCACGTACCAACGCTCGAAGCGCCATGCCGTGTCCCACATCGCCAGGACCGCATGGTGCTCGTCGGGCCACGCGAAGGAGAGCGTGTGCCACGCCTCCACCCGCCGGGGTCGGAGGGTCCACGATCGCTGCGGGATCCGGAGCTCGTTGCCGTCCTCGTCCGAGGCCGCCCACATCGTGGTGCCGGCCGGCGTGAAGAGCATGCGGAGCTCCGGGTCGTCGCGGACGACCACCATCGGACGCGCGGACCAGACGCGGTCGAGCCACATCTCCCGCAGGGCGATGGCCGTACCGGGGGGGAACCGTCGATCGGCTCGGGGTGCGCTCACGCCATCCGTTCGGCGAACGCCTCGGCGGCCTCGTCGAGGTGGGTGCGGGCCAGGTCCCGGAGCTCGGCCACCTCCTGCCGGAGCTCGTCCACCTTCGCGGCGTCCTTCAACGAGCCGACGTTGATCTCGACGTTGTAGATCCCGCACCGGGCCGCCGCGAACAGCGTCTCGGCCGCCGAGGCGCCGTCGGACGCGGCGTTCACGTTGCCGATCCGCACGGCCTGTACGGCGAGCGGCATCAGGCCGACCGCCCGCCTGGCGATCTCCAGGGGGACGAGCGCCGCCCCCAGGAACCCTCGCTGGATCGCGGCGGCCCGCGAGGCCTTCTGCTCGTCCGTGTCCTTCGGGAGCTTGAAGGCGATCATGACCGCGTCGAACGCGTGCGCGTCCCGGTCGGCGAGCTCGAGGAAGGCCGCGCGCGCCTCGTCGGCCGTCGCGACGGCCTGCCGCATCGGCTCCCAGGCGTCCTCGTATCCGTCCTTGTCCACCGTGAGGCGGCCCACCATCGCGATCAGCGCGGCCCCCGCCGCTCCGCACACGGCCGCCACGGCACCGCCGCCCGGGGTGGCGCTGTCGGAGCCCAGGACCTCGAGGAAGTCCTCGATCCGCTGCGCGCCGATCCTCCCGCCCTCGGCCGCGCTCACCAGATGCTCCAGGATCTGTCCGTCCGCATCGAACCCCTCCAGCCGCAGGTAACCGATGTCCTGGTCGGAGATCGCCGCCCGCGGCACCAGCCCGACGATCTCGCTCGAGACGACCTCCATGCCCTCCCGTTCCGCCCGATCCCGGACCGCGTCGTAGGCCGTCCGCAGGCCCGTCACCTCGAAGTCCACCAGGTTCATCGACACCGTCACGCACCCGCGCTCGGGCACGTCGAACCCGATCGCCCGGACGGCGGGGAGCCCGCCCGAGGACTCGCGGACCGCCCGCGCGATCTCCCTGGCCGCCGCCTCGTCGCGGCCAGAGAGGTACACGTTGAACGCGATCAGCGGCTTGCGGGCTCCCACCGCCGTGGCGCCCGCCGTGCCGAGCCGGTGCGGGCCGAAGTCGGGCAGGCGCTCCCCGCGCTCGACCGCCTCCCGCAGGCCCTCGTACTCGCCGCGCCGGACCTCGGCCAGGCTCCGACGGTCCTCGGACAGCGCGGCGCGGTCGTAGCAGTACACGGGGAGGTCCAGGGTCTCGGCCAGCTCCTTCGCGAACGCGCGCGCGAAGGCCACGCACTCGTCCATCGTCACACCCTGCACCGGGACGAACGGGATCACGTCGACCGCCCCCATCCGGGGGTGGCTGCCCCGGTGCCGGGTCATGTCGATCCGCTCGACGGCCACGGCGGCGCCGGCCAGGGCGCTTCGACGGATGGCCTCGGGCCGTCCGATCACCGTGCAGTCGAGGCGGTGGTGGTCGGGATCGGCCTGCCGGTAGACCAGGTGCGCCCCGGGCTGCCCGAGGGCCCGGCAGATCTCGTCGATCACGTCGGCGCGCCGCCCCTCGCTGAAGTTCGGGACCGCGGCGATCAGCTGCGGCGGTTCGGACATGCTCGTCGAGGCCTCCCGGATCGGGCTCCCGCCGCCCCCTCGGGCGCCGGCATCCCGAACGATACCCGGGGCCCGGACGCCTGGATTTGACGGTGTCGGAGGGGGGGAGTACATTCGGCTCCCTGCTCGAACGTACGTTCGAAACA
>JBHGAT010000220.1:0-6740 GCA_041946645.1 Candidatus Velamenicoccus archaeovorus
CGGCCGTTCTCGATGTCCCCCACGGCGAAGAGCGAGAACCCCGCACCGCGCTCGGTCTCCCACAGCGCTTCGGCGGCGGCGATCTTCATCGGCTGGTACTTCGCCATCTGCTGGGCCTGCCAGTGGCCGGTGAAGGCGATCCCGACCGACGACACCAACGTGACCACCAGGGCGATCCGGGTGGACCGCAGGAACAGGTCGGCGTCCCGGCGCCGGAGCAGGTGGTAGGCGGACACCCCGATCACGAACATGCCCGCCGTGGCGAACGCCGCGAGGACCGTGTGCGGGAACTGGGCGGCCAGGGTGGGGTTGGTCAGCATGGCGAAGAAGTCGCTCATCTGCGCCCGACCGGTCTCCGGGTCGATCCGGTACCCCACGGGGTGCTGCATCCAGGAGTTGGCGGCGAGGATCCACAGCGCGGAGATCGTCGTGCCGAACGCCACCAGCCAGATCGTGGCCAGGTGCACCCGCCGCGACAGCCGCTCCCACCCGAAGATCCACAGGCCCAGGAACGTCGACTCCAGGAAGAACGCGGCCAGCCCCTCGATCGCGAGGGGCGCCCCGAACACGTCCCCCACGAACCGCGCGTACGTGGACCAGTTCATCCCGAACTGGAACTCCTGGACGATCCCGGTGACCACGCCCAGGGCGAAGTTGATCAGGAACAGCCGCCCCCAGAACCGGGTCATGCGCAGGTACACGGGGTTCTCGGTCCGGTACCACGCCGTCTGCATGATCGCCGTCAGGAACGCGAGCCCGATCGACAGCGGGACGAACAGGAAGTGGAACGAGATGGTGATGGCGAACTGCCACCGCGACAGATCGAGGGCATCCATCGCCCGGCCTCCTCGTCGTGACGCCCGGCACCATCCTGGCCGTGGGGGGGCCTGCCCGGTCGGGCCGGGGGTCCCGGTGCCGCCGGCCCGGGTGACCGGGTAGAGTCCTCCGGCGCCGACGGGAGGAGGCGGGACGGTGCAGGCCGAAGGCGAGTGGGTCGTCGTGCTGGGGGCCGCGGAGCTGCCCGAGGGCAAGCCGGTGAAGGTCACCGCGGACGGGACCGACGTGCTGGTCTACCTGCGGGGGGAGCACCTGTACGCGATCGCCGACCGATGCACCCACCAGGGGGCACCCCTGCACCGGGGCATCGTCCGGCAGGTCGGTCAGGACCCCGTGGCCACCTGCCCGGTCCACGGGAGCCAGTTCCGGCTCACCGACGGCACCGTCGTCCGCGGTCCCGCGTCGACACCGGTCCGGGCGTTCGAGGCGCGCCTGAACGGGGACGTGGTGGAGGTGCGCCCGCGGGCCTGAGCGGTGCCGCTCAGGCCACCTCGAGCTCCATCCCCTCGCGGGCCAGGTGCACCTCGAACCCGCCCTCGGCCAGCTCTCGGACCCGGGCGAGCAAGCGTTCGAGATCCTCGTCCGTGTGCATCGGGTCGTGGTGGAACATCACCAGGCGGCGGACCTTCGCCATCCGGGCGAAGTCGGCCACGTGCGCCGTGCTCGAGTGGCCCCACCCGACGTGGGCGGGGTACTCCTCCTCGGTGTACTGGCAATCGTGCACCAGGAGATCGGCACCCTGCGCGATGCCGAACCCTGAGACCCACTCGGGTGCGGCTCGCCGCAGGTCGGCACCGTGCGCCGGCTCGTGATCCGTGAGGTACGCGAGGATGCGGCCGTCCTCCTCGAGGCGGTATCCCACCGTGGGTCCCGAGTGGATGATGGGCTGGGCCCGGACCCGGACCGCACCGAGCGGCACCTCGTCGTCGGGTGCGTCGTGGAACACGACCTGAGCGGGCACGTCCGACAGGTGGACCGGGAACAGCGGGGGCGACAGGTACGTGGCGATCCGCTCCCGCAGCGATTGCATCGGGGACGCCGGTCCCCAGACGTGGAGCTCCACCGCCTCGTCCCAGAGGGGTGGGAAGAAGCCCAAGCCTTCGAGGTGGTCCAGGTGCAGGTGCGTCAGCAGCAGGTCGATCCGCCGCACCCCCGAGCCCCGGATGGCGTTGCCGAGCTGCCGGATGCCCGTCCCCGCGTCCAGGATCACCAGGCCCCCGGCGTCCGGACGGACCTCGATGCACGACGTGTTGCCGCCGTAGCGGATCGTGTCCGGGCCGGGCGTCGCGAGGGAGCCCCGGCTCCCCCAGATGCGGATCCGCATCAGGCGTCCCCGGTGGTCTCCCAGAAGACGGCGATCGCGCCGACGAACTCGTCGGCCCGAGCGTAGAGGGGGAACGCGGTCACCGACAGGCGTCGATGAGCGCCGTCGGCGGCGGTGATCCACAGGTGGCGATGGGCGGGCCGCTGCTCCCGGAACGCCGTCCACAACGGGACGTTCTCCGGGCCCAGGGGGTTGCCCTCGTCGTCGGTCTGGGAGAACGCGGTCCCCCACTCCTCGGCGGGCATCGCGTCGCCCTCGACGAAGGGGCGACCGAACACCCGTCCCGCGGCCTCGTTGTAGAAGACGAGGTCGCCGCTCGTGTCCACGATGAAGACCGGCGTGGCAAGGCTCGCGGCCAGGTCGCGCGCGAGGATCAGGACCAGGCTCTTCTGTCCGATGGGGGTCACGGCCGGAGCCTATCCGGCGCCGTGACCGGGGACAACGTCGGGGCGACCGGCCGGCGCGCGGGGGTCAGGCGGGACCGGGCGCCTGCGGGACGTGGGAGCCCTGCTGGTCGCGGACCCGGGCGGCCACGATCGTGCACCGGTACGGACCGGCCGGCGCCGCCACCTCCACCCGGTCGCCGATGCGGTGGCCGAGCAGGGCCCTGGCGAGGGGGGACTCGGCCGAGATCCGCAGGTCGTCGAGGGTGGCCTCGATCGGGTGCACGATCAGGTAGCGCTCCGTGGATCCGTCCTCGAACCCCACGGTGACCTCGTCGCCGATCTCGATCACCTGCGGGTCGCCCGGGGTCTCCTCGGCCACGGGCGCGTGCCGGATCAGGTACTCGATGTCGGCCAGCTCGTCGGTCGCACGGCGGTACTCGGCCTCCACCTGCGCGTCGCGCTCCTGCTCCTCGAGGCGCGCGACGATCCCCGGCAGGACCTCGGTGCGCAGTCGCTCGGCGCGCCGCTCGAGGAGCGCCTTGCCCTCCTTGGTCAGCATGCTCGGAACGCCGCTCGGGTCTCGCGTCGTGGCCACCGCCGTTCCTCCTTCCCTCCTGCCCCCGGACGGGCCGGCGAAGGCCGCGTTGGCGACCAGTCCGAGGACGAAGTAGGCCCTGCTCCGGCGGCCGAACACGATCACCGCCCACACGACCTGGAAGACGCCGGACACCAGGAAGAACGCCCCGAACGGCACGTACTCCTCGAGGTGCTCACGCATGAAGGCCAGGTGGATCAGCCCGGCGGCCCAGGAGGCCGCGCCGAGCGCGACCGCCACCGGCCACGACGCCGCGATGCGCCGATCCTCCACGATCGGCCCTGGGTCCGGCGCCCGGTCGCCTCGGATCACGGGCCCCATGCGCAGAGGATACGGTCGGGCGGCAGCTCGGGTTCGGCGTGACGTCAGCGCAGCTTCGGGTTCAGCGTGTAGACCGGGACGAAGCTCCCGGCGTCGAGCTCGTGGCCCTGGATCGCGCGGCGGAACTCCTCCAGCCCGAAGCCGCGCGCCAGCCCGAGCGAGGGCACGTCGAGCGCGTGGACCGTGAACACGTAGTGGTGGACGCGCTCGTCGTTCCACGGGGGGAACGGCCCGTCCCAGCCGAGGTACGTGCCCTCCAGGTCCGGGTTGCCCTCGAAGAGGCCTCGGTAGCCGTTCTGCCCCACCACGCCCACGCCACCGGCCCGCTCCGGGGGCTTCCCGTGGGCCTCGAACCCGTCGGAGGCAGCACCCTCGGCGATCTCGTGCACGTCCGGCGGGATGTCGGTGACCAGCCAGTGCGCGAACGCCACGCGCGGCTCGTCGTCCCCGAGCACGAGGCCCTCGACTCCCATCCGCGTCCGGTCCGCGGGGACGTCCGGGTCGACGACCGAGATCGCGAACGAGCGCGTGCCCTCGGGCTCGCCCGACCAGGCCAGGTGCGGGCTGACGTCGGCCCCGGCCATCTCGGCACGCCCCTCGGGGGTGGGCGTGGCCACCGCGTACCGCTCGGGGATCGGCTCGCCGTCGCGCAGGCTGTCGCTGCGGATCTCCAGCGTCATGACGCCTCCTTCGATCTTGCGGCCCAACGAGGTTGGCACCACCCACGGCCATGCGCAACCCGGCCCGGGCACCGGACCCCGCGACGCGGGGCCGGGTGGTACCGCCGCGCGCGGTGCGCGAGAATCGATCGTGACCGGAGCCCCGCGAGAGGAGGCTGCACGATGTCCGAGAGCATCTACCGGGTCACCCAGGTGATCGGGACCAGCACCGAGTCGTGGGAGGACGCGGCCCGCCACGCCGTCGAGACCGCCGCCAAGTCGCTCCGCGACCTGCGGATCGGCGAGGTCGATCGGTTCGACATGACGATCCAGGACGGGCGGGTCACCCAGTACCGAGCCCGGGTCAACATCTCGTTCAAGTACGAGGACCAGGCGTAGTGCCCGGACGAGGGTGGACCCGCCTCCGGCCCCCGTGACACACTCCCGGGCGTGACCGAGCTCGGGACCAGGGACCAGGGCATCACCTACGAGGAGCTGCAGCTCGCCACGCGCAACCGCGGCATGCCGCTCGAGGCGATGCGGTACGACATCACCCCGGCTGGGCTCCACTACCTGATCATCCATTTCGACGTGCCCGAGATGGACGAACGCCGTCATCGGCTGGTGGTCGGGGGGAACGTCGATCGGCCGCTCGAGCTCACGATGCAGGACCTACGGGCCCTGCCGGCCCGGACGATCCCCGTGACCCTGGAGTGCGCCGGGAACGGACGGGCCCGGCTGGAGCCTCGGCCGATCAGCCAGCCCTGGCTCCTCGAGGCCATCGGCACGGCCGAGTGGACCGGGACCCCGCTGGCCGGCGTGCTGGAGGAGGCCGGGATCCGCCGCGACACGGTGGACGTGGTGTTCACGGGCGCCGACCGCGGCGTGCAGGGCGACGTCGAGCAGGACTACCAGCGCGCCCTCTCGCTCCCGGAGGCCCTGCGCGAGGAGGTCCTGCTGGCCTACGAGATGAACGGCCGCCCGCTCGAGCCGCAGCACGGGTTCCCCCTCCGGCTGGTCGTCCCGGGGTGGTACGGCATGACCAGCGTGAAGTGGCTGACGCGCATCGACGCCGTGACCGAGCCGTTCGAGGGATACCAACAGGTCCCCGCCTACCGGTTCCAGCAGACCGAGGACGAGATCGGCGAGGCGGTGACCCGTATGCGCGTCCGCGCGCTGATGGTCCCGCCCGGGATCCCCGACTTCTTCACCCGCCACCGCCTGGTGGACGGCGGGCCCGTCCACCTGATCGGCCGCGCGTGGTGCGGCACGGCGCCGGTGATCCGGGTCGAGGTCGGGATCGACGACGGGTGGGACGACGCGAAGCTCGACGAGCCACTGGGCGAGTGGGCCTGGCGAGGTTGGAGCTACGAGTGGAACGCCGCGCCGGGCGAGCACGTCCTGTCGTGCCGGGCCACCGACGCCGACGGCAACGTCCAACCGCTCGAGCAGCCCTGGAACCTCCAGGGCATGGCCAACAACCTGGTCCAGCGCGAGCACGTCACCGTCCGCTGACGGCGGTCGCCCACGTCGTCCACCGGAACGAGCGCGGGCGGGCGCAGACGCCGACGCTGAGAGGTGGGCGCTCAGGGATTCGAACCCCGGACCTCTGCCTTGTAAGGGCAGCGCTCTGAACCGCTGAGCTAAGCGCCCGATGACGGGGGCATCCTACCGGCCCGGACCCTCATCACAGGGTCGAGCCGACCTCCGCGCCGCGGACGTGGCCGCACGCCCGGCAGACCACCTCGCCCAGCACGACCGAGAGGCGGGTCGCCCCGCAGCGCTCGCACCGGTCGAGCTGAACGACCCAGTCCGGGCGCTCCTCCTGGCACCGCGGGCAGATCAGCGCCTGGTGGCCGCCCACCGCCGCGCGGGCCCACGGTCGCTCCCGCTTGTCGGGGTCGAACGTGGGACGCCCGCACAGGAAGCACCTCGGCCGGTCGGGCGCATCGGTGGAGGCTTCGGGGACGAGGATGGGACGGTCGTCGGGGTCCACGACCCCGGAAGGATAGCGCGGTGGCGCGTTCGGGCGGCCCGGCCCACGGGCGCCTAGGATGGACGTACGCGACCGGGAGGAGATGCGCCATGGAGACGAATGGGCACACGTCCACCGGGCTCCTGAAGTCGGTCGAAGCCGCGGGCGACGTCGGCGTGGAGCGCGCCCTCGTCGGGGCGGTGAGCGGCCGGGACGTCGACGTCAAGCAGGCCGCGATCGGCGCCGTGATGGCCAGCGGCGACGTGCGGTTCGAGCGCGGCGGCAGCGGACCGCTCATGGCCGGAGGCAACGTCGAGTTCCACCAAGGGGGCTGCGGTCCCGTGCTCACCGCCGGCAGCGTGTCGTTCCAGCAGGGCGGGTGCCAGACGGTGATCGCCGGGGGCGGCGTCACGGTGGGCGAGCGCGGGTTCGTCGGCCTGGCCCTCTCGCCACGCGTCGACGTGCACGAGGGGGGCCGGGTCCTGGTCGCCCTGCCGCAGGCGGCCGCGTTCGGGGCGGCGCTGGGCGTGGTGGCCGGGCTGATCTTCCGGGCCCGGCGCGGCAAGGGGCGCGCCAAGGACTGAACCGGCCGGCACGGCTCCGGCTGCCGGGCCTACCGGTGCGCCAGGTCGGACTCGGCGAG
>JBHGAT010000221.1:0-3809 GCA_041946645.1 Candidatus Velamenicoccus archaeovorus
GTGGGGCTCTCCCTGCTGCTGAACGAGGCCGCCAGGGGGTGGCTCTCGAACCTGCTGGCCGTGCTGGTGGACCTGCTGGCGGCGATCCCCAGCGTCGTGTACGGGCTGTGGGCCCTGTTCGTCCTGCAGCCGGTGCTGGACCGGACGATCGAGCCGTTCCTCTCGACCACCCTGGGCAGGGTCCCGGTCCTGGGGACCCTCTTCTCGGCGAACCCGGGCGGCGGGTTCCAGGGTGGCGACCTGTTCACCGCGGGCGTGGTCCTGGCGATCATGATCCTGCCGATCGTCACCGCCGTGTCGCGTGAGGTCGTGGCGACCGTGCCGAGGGATCTCCGCGAGGCCTCGCTGGCCCTCGGCGCCACCCGGTACGAGATGATCCGCACCGCCGTCCTGCCGTACGCCCGGAGCGGGATCGTGGGGGCCACGATGCTCGGGCTCGGTCGCGCGCTGGGCGAGACGATCGCCGTGGCCATGGTGATCGGGAACGGGCTTGGGATGCGGGGCTCGCTGTTCGACGCGGGCTACACGATCCCCGCGGTCATCGCCAACGAGTTCCGCGAGGCCAGCAGCGCGGGGCTCCACAAGGCATCGCTGCTCGCGCTGGCGTTGATCCTGGTCGCCATCGCGCTGGCGTTCGCGGCGCTCTCCCGGCTCCTGATCGGCCGGTCGACCGCCAAGGCGTCCCCTCCGTCCCCGTCGGCGGAGGAGGTCGCGATGCTGGAGGGTGGCGCGTGATCGCGGCCGCGAACCTCGGTCGCCTGCCCAGGACCGTGAGCCGCTCGCGCCGCGTCCGGGACCGGGCGTTCACGGCGGCGCTGTGGCTGAGCGCGGGGATCGCTCTCCTGCCGCTGATCCTGATCGTGGCCTACGTGGTCGCCAAGGGCGTGGGAGCGCTGAACCTCGAGCTCGTCACCCGCGAGCCGAACCCGCCCGGGCTCCCCGGCGGCGGGATCGTGCAGTCGTTCATCGGCACGGGGATCATCGTGGGGATGGCGGCGCTGTTCTCGGTGCCGCTCGGGCTGCTCACCGGCGTCTACCTGGCGGAGTACGGCAGGGGGCGGCTGGCCGCGCTGATCCGGTTCGTGGCCGAGATCCTGCTCTCCACCCCGTCGATCGTGGCCGGCGCGCTGATCTGGGCGGTCGTGGTGGTGGCCATGGGGACGTTCTCGGGATTCGCGGCCGCGCTGGCGCTCACGGTCCTGATGTGGCCGATCCTCACGCGCGCGACCGAGGAGGTCCTCAAGCTCGTGCCGGACGACCTGCGCGAGGCCGGTCTGGCGCTGGGGATCCCCAGGTGGCGGGTGATCCTGCGGATCGTCGTCCCCACGGCGGGGGCCGGGATCTTCACGGCGATCATGCTGGCCATCGCGCGCGGTCTGGGCGAGACGGCGCCGATCCTGCTGACCGCGCTCGGCAACGAGTTCCTGAACACCGACCCGGGCGCGCCGATGGACGCCGTCCCGCTCCGGATCTACTTCTACGCGGGCTCCCCCGTGGTCCAGTTCCACGCGATCGCCTGGGGAGCCGCGATCACGTTGTTGGTGGCCGTGCTCGCCCTGTCGATCGCGGCCAGGATCCTGTCGCAGCGACAGGCGCGACGGAGCCGATGAGGGAGGACCCGATGCTGGAGGCTACGATGGCTCCCGGGACCGTCGGCGCGGGCGCGGGAGGGCTCGAGGTGGTCGACCTGAGCGCCTGGTTCGGGCCGGTCCGGGCCCTGAAAGGGGTGAACCTGTCGGTGCCGGGCCATTCGGTGACGGCGATCATCGGGCCGTCGGGGTGCGGCAAGTCCACCCTGGTCCGGTGCCTGAACCGGATGCACGAGGAGGTCCGGGGCGCCCGGGTGGCCGGCAAGGTGCTCTTCGACGGTCGGGACATCTACGGACCGGAGGCCGACCCGGTGGAGATCCGGCGGCGGATCGGGATGGTGTTCCAGCGCCCCAACCCGTTCCCCACGCTGAGCGTGCTCGACAACGCGGTGGCGGGCCTCAAGCTCGCGGGGAGGCTCGGCCGTTCCGAGCTGCACGAACGGGGGGAGTGGGCGCTCCGGGCCGCCGGGCTGTGGGACGAGGTCCGCGACCGGCTCGATCAGCCGGGCGGGCGCCTGTCCGGCGGTCAGCAGCAACGCCTGTGCATCGCCCGGGCCCTGGCCGTCGAGCCCGAGGTCCTGCTGATGGACGAGCCCGCCTCCGCGCTGGACCCGGCCTCGACCCTCCGGATCGAGGAGCTGATCGAGGAGCTCAAGGAGGACTACACGGTGGTCATCGTCACCCACAACATGCAGCAGGCGGCTCGGGTGTCGGACTGGACGCTGTTCATGCTGCTGGGCGAGGCGGTCGAGTTCGCGCCGACCTCGGAGATCTTCACCAATCCGGCGGATCGGCGGACGGAGGACTACGTGACGGGACGGTTCGGATGAGCACGACCCGGAGCCGGTTCCACGAGGACCTCGAGGCGCTCGAGGCCGAGATCCAGGCCATGGGCGAGCTGGCCGAGCACGCGGTCGGTCGCGCGGTGGACGCGTTGGTGCGGGGCGACGAGGCGCTCGCCGCCTCGGTGATCGAGGAGGACGACGCGGTCGACGAGCGCTACCTCCGCGTCGAGGAGGGCATCCTCCGCCTCCTCGCGCTGCAGACGCCCGTGGCCGGCGACCTCCGCTTGCTCTCGTCGATGCTCCACATCAACCTCCACCTGGAGCGGATCGCCGACATGGCCGTCAACATCGCGAAGATCTACCGGTCCGTCCGCGAGCTGCCGGGGAGCCCCACGATCGTCGAGCAGCTCCGGGAGATGGCCGACGTGGTCCGGCCGATGATCAGGACGGCGATGGAGGCCTTCGCCCGCCGCGACCTCGACCGGTGCCTCCGGCTGCCCGAGCTCGACGAGCCGGTGGACCGGCTCAACCTCGGGATGTACCAGGAGGTCGCCGCCCTCGCCACGGACGAGCAGCTCCTCAACTGGGGCCTGCGGATGATCCTGGTGGCCCGTCAGCTCGAGCGGGTCGGCGACCACTCCGTCGACATCGGGGAGCAGGTCGGGTTCCTGCTCACCGGCGAGTTCCGGGAGTTCACCGATGCCTCCCATCCCGTCCGTCTCGCGCCCGATGCCGGCTGAGGTCGCCCGCGTGCTCGTGGTGGAGGACGAGCCGGCGCTGGCCGACACGGTCCGGTACAACCTCGAGCGGGAGGGGTTCACCGTCACCGTGGCCACCGACGGCCGGACCGCGCTCGAACGGTTCGAGGCCGGGTCGCCCGGCCTGGTGATCCTCGACCTGATGCTGCCCGAGATGTCGGGGCTCGACGTGTGCCGGGCCATCCGCGCCACCTCCGACGTGCCCATCATCATCGTGACGGCGAAGGACTCGGAGGCCGACAAGGTGGCCGGGCTCGAGCTCGGCGCGGACGACTACGTCACCAAGCCCTTCTCGATGCGCGAGCTGGTGTCGCGGGTCCGGGCGAACCTGCGCCGGGCGCGTCCCGCGCCGCCCGTGGCCGTGGAGGAGCAGCTGCAGGGCGGTCCCGTGGTCATGGACGTCGCCGGGCACGAGGTCGCCGTCCGAGGGCAGCCCGTCACCCTCCCGCCGAAGGAGTTCGAGCTGCTCGAGGCGTTCCTTCGTCGCCGGGGCCGGTTGCTCACCCGCGAGTTCCTGATCGAGGAGGTCTGGGGCCCGAGCTACTTCGGGGACACCAAGACGCTCGATGTCCACGTCAAGCGCCTGCGGAGCAAGATCGAGGAAGACCCTCACCACCCCGTCCACCTGGTCACCGTCCGGGGCCTCGGCTACAAGTTCGTCGACTGACCGCGCGGCC
>JBHGAT010000222.1:0-3809 GCA_041946645.1 Candidatus Velamenicoccus archaeovorus
TGGCCGATCCCGTGCCACTCGGGGAGGAACCGCGCCAGGGCCCGGCCGTCGACCGGCTCGATCTCCTTGCGCAGGGCCGCGAGCGATCGCCGCCGGAGCGTCCGGAGGACATCGGCGTCGCACCATTCGCGCTCCAGCCCGCCGGGGCGGAACTCGCCGAGGGCCACCCTCCCCTCGGCCTGGAGCGCCTCGAGGGCCTCGGTCACGCGCTCGAGCGGCGCCCCGAGGCGCCGGGCCACATCGGCGGCGTGGAAGGGCGCGTGGGTCCGCGCGTAGCGGGCGACGAGCTCACGCAGCGGCTCGGCCACCGACGCGGCGAACGCCGCGGGCACGCCGAGCGGGATGACCGCCCCCAGCGCGTCGCGCAGCCGACCGGCGTCCTCGACCGCGGCCAGCCGGTCCTCCCCGGCCACGCGGACGCGGATGGCCCGCCGCTCGTGCACGAGCTGCTCGACCCACGGTCTCGGATCGGTCGTGCTGCGCGCCCGGATCTCTTCCCCGGTGAGATCCCCGACCCGCCGGAGCAGGTCGTGGAGGTCGTCGGCGTGCCGCGCCCGGCGCCGGTCGGCCAACCCCTGGAGCTCGAGCTCGAGCTCGTCGAGCACGGCGGGGTCGAGCAGCTCCCGCAGCTCCTCGGCGCCGAGCAGGTCCCGCAGGAGGTCCCGGTCGAGCGCGAGCGCGGCCGCGCGCCGCTCGGCCAGCGGCTGGTCGCCCTCGTACATGTAGACCGCGATCCATCCGAACAGCAGCGACTGCGCGAACGGCGAGGCCTTGGCCGTCTCGACCGGGACCATCCGGATCCGCCGGGCGCGCAGGTCGCCCATCACCTGCTTCAGGGCCGGCAGGTCGAAGACGTCGCGGAGGCACTCGCGCGTGGCCTCGAGCAGGATGGGGAAGTCCGGATGCTTGGCCGCCGTCTGGAGCAGGTCGGCCGAGCGCTGGCGCTGCTGCCACAGCGGCGTGCGCTTGGCCGGGCCACGCCGGGGGAGCAGGAGCGCTCGAGCGGCCGCCTCGCGGAACACGGACGAGAACAGCGCGGTGGCGGGGAGCTGACGGACGACCAGCTGCTCGACCTCCTCCGGATCGAACGCGAGGTCCTCGAGGGGGATCCGCTCCTCCGCCTCGGGCAGGCGGAGCACGATGCCGTCGTCGCTCCACAGCACCTGCACGTCCATGCCCAGGCGCTCGGCCAGGCGGGCCTCGACGGCCATCGCCCACGGCGCGTGCACCTTGGCGCCGAACGGCGAGAGGATGCACACCCGCCAGTCGCCGAGCTCGTCGCGGAACCGCTCGACCACGACGGTGCGGTCGTCGGGGACGGCCCCGGCGGCCTCGCGCTCGTCCCGCAGGTACGCGACGAGGTTGCGCGCCGCGAGCTCGTCGAGGCCGAAGCCCGTGCGGAGCCGCTGGATCGCCCGCTCCTCGGGCTCCGCCGCGAGCGTCCGCGTGACCTGGCCGATCGCCCGCCCGAGCTCGAGCGGCCGCCCCGGCTTGTCGCCCTTCCAGAACGGCATCTTCCCGGGTTCGCCGGGGGCCGGAGAGACGATCACGCGGTCGAGCGTGATGTCCTCGATCCGCCACGCCGACGCGCCGAGCAGGAACACCTCGCCCCGCCGGCTCTCGTACACCATCTCCTCGTCGAGCTCGCCGACGCGCGTGCCGTCGGGCAGGAACACGCCGAACAGCCCGCGGTCCGGGATCGTCCCGCCGCTGGTCACGGCGAGCCGGCCGGCCCCCTCGCGCGCGCGGACCACGTTCCGCCGGCGGTCCCACACGATCCGGGGCCGGAGCTCGGCGAAGTCGTCGCTGGGGTACGTCCCGGACAGCAGGTCGAGCACGGCGCGGAGCAGCTCGTCGGAGAGGTCGGTGAAGTTGGCCGATCGGCGCACCAGCGCGGCGAGGTCCTCCACCGACCACTCGTCCACGGCGCACATCGCGACGATCTGCTGGGCCAGCACGTCGAGCGGGTTCCGGGGGTACCGGGTCTCCTCGATCAGCCCGTCCCGCATCCGCTGCACGACCACGGCCGCCTCGAGCAGGTCGCCGCGGTACTTCGGGAAGACCTTGCCCCGCGATGGCTCGCCCACGTGATGCCCGGCCCGCCCGATCCGCTGCAGGCCACGCGCCACCGAGCCCGGCGACTCGACCTGCACGACCAGGTCCACGGCGCCCATGTCGATGCCGAGCTCGAGGGAGCTGGTGGCGACGAGCGCACGGAGCGATCCCTGCTTCAGGCGGTCTTCGATCTCCAGCCGCTGCTCGCGCGCGATCGAGCCGTGGTGCGCGCGCACGAGCTCCTCGCCGGCCAGCTCGTTCAGGCGCGCGGCCAGGCGCTCGGCCAGCCGGCGCGCATTGGCGAAGATCAGCGTCGAGCGGTGGCCCCGGATCAGCTCGAGCAGCCGCGGGTGGATCGAGGGCCAGATGCTCACGCGCTCGGGGCCGGCCGCGGCGGGGCCGCTGGCGACGGCGTCGGCGAGCTGCCCGATCTCGCCCATGTCCTCGAGCGGCACGACCACCTCCACCTCCATCGGCTTGCGGTGGCCGGCGTCGACGATCGTGACCGGGCGGGGACCGTCCTCGGTCCGGCCACCGAGGAACCGCGCGATCTCCTCGAGCGGCCGTTGGGTGGCGGACAGGCCGATCCGCTGTGGCGGCTCGCGCGTGACGGCCTCGAGCCGCTCGAGCGACAGCGACAGGTGGGCCCCTCGCTTGGTGGCGGCCATGGCATGGATCTCGTCCACGATGACCCACCGCACGCTCCGGAGGATCTCGCGCGTCCCCGACGTGAGCATCAGGTACAGCGACTCGGGCGTGGTGATGAGGATGTCGGGTGGACGCTTGGCGATCCGGCGGCGCTCGTCGGCCGGCGTGTCCCCGGTGCGCATGGCCACGGTGGGCGCGTGGAGCTCGAGGCCGAGGCGCTCGGCGGCCAGCCCGATGCCCCCGAGCGGTGCCCGGAGGTTCTTCTCCACGTCGACCGCGAGGGCCCGGAGCGGCGACACGTACAGGACGCGACAGCGCTCGTCGGCCGGCGGCGTGGGCTCGGAGGCCAGGCGATCGAGGGCCCACAGGAACGCGGCGAGGGTCTTGCCGGAGCCGGTGGGGGCCAGGATCAGCGTGTGGCTCCCCGAGGCGATGGCCGGCCACCCCCGGACCTGGGCGGGGGTAGGCGCCTCGAACGACGCCTCGAACCAGGCACGGACCGCGGGGGAGAACAGCTCCAGGGCCATGGGTGAGGACCACGCTACCGCGGAACGGCGACACGCACGGAGGGGCAGCGGCGCGGGTCCCCCACGTCGGCGCGGAACGGGCCATCCGGCCCGGATAGGATGCTCGCGATGTCCACGGCCCGCCGGCTGCTCGTGTTCCCGCTCGCCCTGACGGCGGTCCTCGCGGCCCCCGGCGCGCTCGCGCGGGTCGCGGCGGCCCAGGGTGCCGACGCGCCCAGGCTGGAGGGCCCGGACCTGATCCTGCTCTCCGGCACGGCCGCCGTGCCCCGGGGGACGACCGTGGGCGAGGTGATCGTGCTGCACGGTCGAGCGCAGATCGATGGTGTCGCGCTGGGCGACGTCGTGGTCCTCGACGGTCCGGTCGACGTCGACGGCCAGGTGAGCGGGAGCGTGATCGCCGTGGACGGACGGGTGGCGCTGGGGCCCCACGCCCAGATCGGCGGGGACGTCCGGGCCCGGGGCCGCGTGCATCTGACCGAGGGCGCGAGGGTGGCGGGCGAGGTCCGGGAGCACACGGCGTTCACGTGGCGGACGCCGATCGGGGCCCTGGGCCGGTTCGCCGGATGGCTCGCCGTGAGC
>JBHGAT010000223.1:0-3793 GCA_041946645.1 Candidatus Velamenicoccus archaeovorus
GCCCTCGTCCGCGAACCGCCATGAGCTCTCGGTCCCCACCAGGTGCGCCAGACCGTGGACCCCCAGGAACACCGCGAGGGCCCGCCGGGCGAGCTCCGCGGGGTCCTCGATCCGTCCGGCCATCGCCACCACGACCACCTCCCCGATCCGGCTCCACCTAACCATCGGCGCCCGGGGGCCCGACGGGTCGTCGGTCCCTCATGCCCCGGGACCGGCAGGGACCCGTGGGTGAGGGCAGGCACGTGACCGCCCTCCGGGCGATGATGGCTGCGTGGATGGGGAGATGGGCCGGGTCGAGGTCGTCGCGGGGCCGATGTTCGCCGGCAAGACCGAGGAGCTGATGCGGCGGGTCCGGCGGGCGGTGATCGGCGGGCGACACGTGGTCGTCCTCAGCCACGCGCTCGACACGCGGGAGGGCTCGGACCGCGTCGCCTCGCATGCCGGGCTGGCGTACCCGTCCAGATCCGTGGCGTCGGCCCAGGAGATCGTCGGCGCCGTCCCCGCGGAGACCGATATGGTGGCGATCGACGAGGCGCACTTCTTCGGTCCCGAGCTCGTGCCCGTGGTGATGGAGCTGGCGGCTCGGGGAGCGGTGGTGGTCGTGGCGGGACTGGACGTGACGTTCGCCGGGCAGCCGTTCGAGCCGTTGCCCTCGCTGATGGCGCTGGCCGAGCGCGTGGACAAGCTCACCGCCATCTGCACGGTGTGCGGCGCCGAGGCCATCTTCCACACGCGCGTCGAGCCCACCGGGGCCGAGGGCACCGAGCTGGTCCCCGAGCACGTGGGCGGTTCCGAGAAGTACCAGGCCCGGTGCCGCCGGCACGTCGGCTCCGACTGACCCGCGTCAGGCCTGCTTCCGCTCCCGAAGCGCGCCCCCGCCGAGCGCCGCGACGGCGCACATCGCCACCGGGATGGCGAAGGCCCAGCGCAGCCCGTACCGGTCCGCGGCGAACCCCACCGCCATCGGTCCCACGATCGAGCCGAGGTACCCGGCCGTCACCGCCGGTCCGAGCACCGAGCGGCGGTGCGGCGTCCCGACGTCGGCCGCGGCGCTGAACGCGAGCGGCACGGACGGCCCGATGCCCAGCCCCAGGACGACGAAGGCCACGAGGGCCGGACCGGCCCCGCCCACGAGGACGGCGCCGCCGAGCGCGATCGCTCCGACCGAGGCCCCCACGCGGACCACGAAGGAGGGATCGTGACGGGTGGCCAGCTCGTCGCCGGCGAACCGCGAGGCGGCCATCCCCGCCGAGAAGGCCACCACGGCCGCACCGGCCAGGCCGCGGGCGGCGCCGATGGCCTCGCGCAGGTAGACCGCGCCCCACTCGGCCGCCACGCCCTCGACCAGGAAGGACGCGAACGGGACCAGGCAGAGCAGCGCCACCGTCGCGATGTGCGCGGCCCGGTGCGGGCGACGAGCGTCAGCCGGCTCGGCTCCGGACCGGTCGGCCGCCGTGGGGAGCCAACGCAGGGCGGGGAAGCTCGCGGCCGCGATCGCCCCGGCGACCACGGGCAGGCCGATCACGACGGGGACGCCGCCGGCCAGGGACGCCGCGGCCACGGCGGCTCCCCCGAGCATCGCAGCGCTCCACGTGCCGTGCATCCCCGACATCAGCCGGCGTCCCGCCCGGCGCTCCACCGCGGCGGCCTCGATGTTCATCGCGACGTCGAGGAGTCCGCTGACCACCCCGAGCGCCGCCCAGATCGCGGCCAGGGACACCAGATCGGCGGCGAGCGGCAGGAGCGCCAGGCATCCCGCGAGCACCGGGACACCCAGCCGCACCGTGGAGCGCCCGGCTCGGGCGAACGCGAGCGTGGCCACGCGCGTGCCGACCACCAGACCGGCCGCGTGCGCCGCCAGGGCCAGGCCCAGCCCGCCCGCGTCGAGCGCCGAGCGTGACTTGAGCGTGGGGATCCAGGGGCCCATCGTGCCGGCGACCGCCGCGTGCGCCGCGAACGTGGCCCTCACCGCGATCCGTGCGCGGGTGAGCATCCTGGGACCGGTCCGCGGAGACCCCATGCCCCAGTCTCTCCCGTCCGCGGCGGTCGGGTCCCGGAGGGGTGGGCGGCTAGGACGCCGCGCTCTCCGTGGCGCGTCGGGCCAGGGACGCGCCCCACGTCGCGGCGTGACCCGTCTCGCCCTCCGCGAGCTCGTTCCTCATCGTGACGAAGAAGCTCTCCGGGTCCCCCAGGGCTCGATAGCCGTGCGCCCTGAGGCGCTTGGCGATGTGCTTCGCGGCCGAGCCGGTGAGGATCGCGGGCTTGTCGATCCGCGTGTCGAACGCCGCCGCCAGCTGCCCCGTCCCCCGGGGCAGGCGGTCGAGCCAGTCGGGGAGACCCGGCTCCACCGTGCGCTCGGCGAACGCGTTCTTCGCGTCCTCGGCAGCCTGCCTGCGGGTGTCCGGCTTGCTCATGCCGTGCGTGTGCGTGGGACCGCCCACCACGAGCAGGTCGTACCCGACGGTCGCCCCCGGCTCGATCTCCGACAGGAGCCGGTCCTGCACCTCCAGGCCGTGCTCGCGGAGCGATGCCGCCACCGCCCGACCGATCGTCGCCGTGTTGCCGTACAGCGACTCGAACACCACCAACGCCTTCATCGCATGCTTCCTCCCATCCGCTCCCTTCCAGTGTCGAGGACCGCGGCTCGGGCGGACCGAGTCGGAAGACCCCCGAACGACGAGACCCCTCCGCACGAGGGCATCGGACCCTGGTCGGGGCAGAGGCGATGTCCGAGCCTGGCCCCGTGCCCACGGTGGACCGCGTGCGGATGGCTGCCCCGCGCCTCGCGTACCTCGACAACCTCAAGACGCTGTTGATCGCGGGGATCATCGCGGGGCACGCGTTCATGGGGTACGCCGAGTTCGGGAGCTGGACGTACCAGGACGTCCAGGAGGTCACGCTCTCGCCGGTCGTCGAGACCGTGTTCGTCATCGCGGTCTTCGCGCTGGGCGGGCTGTTCCTGATGGCGCTGTTCTTCCTGATCTCCGGGCTGCTGACCGAGGGCTCGCTGGTGCGCAAGGGCCAGTCGCGATTCGTCGCCGATCGCCTGTGGCGGCTCGGCGTGCCGTTCGCGGTCTCCACGCTCGTGGTGTGGCCGCTGCTCGAGTACGCGCTGCTCGAGCCGTTCCTGCACCGCGGCTCGTACTGGCGGTCGTTCGCGGACACCGACCCGGTCCTCGACAGCGGCCCGATGTGGTTCGTCGGCGTCCTGCTGCTCTACTCGCTGGCCCTCGTGGCGTGGCGGCGGTCGGTCCCGCCGGCGCCGCCGGCTCCGCACGAGCTCCGGTGGCGCGACCTCGGGTTGCTGTCGCTGGTCGTGGGCCTGCTGACGTTCGCGGTCCGGATCGTCTACCCGGCCGATTCCAACCAAGCGCTCAACGCCCACGTTTGGGCGTGGCCCGAGTACATCGCGATGTTCGGTCTGGGGGTGGCTGCCGCCCGTCACGGGTGGCTCCGTCCGGTGCCGCGGGACCTGGCCAGCCGGTGCGGGATCGCGACGATCGTGGTGGTGGTCGTCGTCCCGGTCGCCATCGTGTCGAGCGGCCCGCTGGGTCTCGAGGAGGACGCGTTCTTCGGGGGCTGGGGGTGGCCGGCGCTGCTCGGAGGGATGTCCGAGGGCCTGGTGGCGATCTCGGCGCCGGTCTGGCTGCTGGCCGTGGCCCAGCGGCACCTGGGCGGGACCGGGCCGCTCCGGCGGGCCATGGCCCGCGCCTCCTACCTCGCCTTCATGGTGCAGGGACCCGTGCTGGTCGGGTTGATGCTCGCGCTCCGGAAGGTGCCGCTGCCCGGCGAC
>JBHGAT010000224.1:0-3776 GCA_041946645.1 Candidatus Velamenicoccus archaeovorus
CACGCCTGGAGAGCGTGTAGGGGGCAACCCCTCGCGGGTTCGAATCCCGCGGCCACCGCGGAACTCACCCGGATCCTGCGAGTGCCTTGACCCAGCGTTCGTACGTTCGCACGACGCGCATGCCGTTGCGTTCGTACAGGCCGCGCGCGCCGGTCCAGGAGTCCGTCGAGAGCCCGCACCGCAGTCGACCGATCTGCCGGGAAGCCGCGAAGACCGTCTGGAGGAGGGCCCCGGCGATCCCGCGGCGACGATGGGACGCGGCGGTGGCCACCTGACCGATCCATACCTCGTCCGCATCGGGGAAGTCGTACGCGAGGAGCGTGCCGGCGAGCTCCTCGCCGTCGAGCGCGACCCTCGAGAGCTGCGGGGCGAACGCCGCGTGCGCGATGGTCTGCGACGCCCACACGTCCAGCGGCTCCGGGGCTCGTCCCCGAGCGGCGCTGATCGCGTCCTCCCAGAGGCGGTGGACCAGGAGCTCGTCCCGCGCGGGGTCGTAGGTACGGATCGTGATGCCGGCAGGAACGACCGGTGCGGGTGCGGGCTCGCCGAGCTCGATCCGGAGGATCCACGACTCCCAGTCGGGCCGGTAGCCGTTCGTGCGGAAGAGCTCGCTGGCTCCAGCGTTCGCCACGGTCTTCGCCTGGCCGAGCTCCGCGACGCCCAGCTCGCGTCCCCGGTCCTCCGTCCATGCCAGGAGCGCCCGGCCGAGCCCGCGGCCGCGACGCGAGGGTCGGACGTCGGCCTCGGCCCGGCCCCGGTACACCTCGGCCCAGCCCACCAGGATGCTGCCCTCGAACACGAGGACCGCGTCCCGTGCCGGATCCCAGCCCACCCGACCGAACGCCATCTCGAGGTCCTCGAGGTCGATCTCGCGGATACCGTCGTCGTGCTCCTCGCACGCCGCGATCAGCTCGGTGATGACCCCGGCATCGCCGGCCGTTGGGGGGCGATGGGTCATCCCCCGGGGCAGCTCGATCACGGGTCGCGCCACCCCGGACACCGATCGGGGGCGACGGCGCCGGGGAGCTCGTCGAGCTCCTCGAGGGCCCTCCGCACGTCGTCGAAGGTCTGCCACGGGAGGTACGGGACGCGGTCCGACCGGCACAGATCGACCAGGTGATCCTTCGCGAACACGACGTCCGAGTACAGCGCGCCGTAGCGGTCCGACTGCCCCTCGCCCACGAACGCCACCGAGCCGTGCGCCTGGCCGGCCCGGACCGCGGCGAGCATCTTGCAGGTCCCACAGCCCACGCAGACCGGATGGGCGTAGGGTCGCTCGAGCCGTGGCGGGCCGCCGTCGAAGACCGCCGCGTTCGACCGGACCTCGAGGTCACCGAGCCCACTGGCCTCGAGGATCGGACGGATGTAGAACCCGAACCCGTCGGAGACCAGCGTCATCGGGATGCCCTGCTCCGCCGCCCACGCCGCGAACGGCGGGAACGTGGGATCCAGGGGGCAGTGCTCGAGCGCGTACGCGAGCATCTCGTCGGGGCTCCCGCGGAGCAGGGCCATCTGCCGGCCCGCGGCCTCCCGCAGCCCCATCTCGCCACGGTCGACCGCCTCGTCGTACTCGGGCCAGGAGGGGTCGCCGAACCGCTCGAGCAGGTGCTCGGCCACGTCGTGCCGGCACGCCGTCCCGTCGAAATCCACCAGCAGGGCACCGATCCGGACCACCGCCAGAGCGTATCGAACGTCCCCGCGGGCCGGGACGCGGTTCGAGCCCCCGGCGGGAACGGGGGTGGACCCGCCACGACCGAAGGCTCGGAACGGAGCGGGGGCTCAGGCGGCGCGGAGACCCTGGCTCCGCTCGATGGTGGTCGCCTCGTCGGTGACCGTGCGGTACCAGCTCGAGAACAGGCCGAGGATCACGTGCCAGCCGTAGGCCACGCCCCCGAGCATGACGCCGGTGAGCGTGGTGCCCAGCCACCCGGCCCGCGAGGAGATGCCCCACGGCGACCAGACGTCGAACCCGGTCGCCCAGGCCGCGGCGATCCCCAACCCCACCAGGACCAGGGTCCGAACCTCCGGGTGCCGGATCGGGAACCGCTCCCCGATGGCCGCCACCCAAGGTTCGTCCGAGGAGGCGCCCGGGTTCGCGATCGCCCGGTTCGGGGCCCGGAGGCGGGGCGTCCCCGTGGCCCCGACCGGCGGGTCGGTGCCCGGCCGTATACTCGCCGTGGTGACCGTGCTAGGCGGGGAGCTAGCGGTGCCCTGTACCCGCGATCCGCTTCAGCGGGGCTGAATCCCCGCCCGCGGCCCGATGGGTCCGAGCCTGCTCCCGGCACGGAGCGATGAAGGTCGGGTCCCACGCGACGCCAACCTGCGAACCCGGTCAGGTCCGGAAGGAAGCAGCCGTAAGCGGGCGCTGGCGGGTGCCGTGGGGTTGCCTGGCCGGAGCCACCGGCCGGTGACGCGATCGGGTCCGTCGTGTGGTCAACGGCGGGTGCACGGTCACCACTAGACTTGACGTTCCCGCGCGTCTTCCCCCGGGCGGGGAGGACCGGCGCCCGAGGGGAGCCCGTGGCCGAGGAGAAGCCGTACCAGTCGCTGTACCGGAAGTACCGGCCCCAGGGCCCCACCGAGGTCCTCGGGCAGGAGCACGTGATCCGCGCGCTGATGGGCGCGGTCCGCGAGGGCCGCCTGGCCCACGCGTTCCTGTTCACGGGGCCGCGGGGCACCGGCAAGACCTCCACCGCCCGGATCCTGGCCAAGATGGTCAACTGCGAGCAGGGCCCCACGCCCGAGCCCTGCGGCACGTGCGAGCAGTGCCTGCGGATCCGGGAGGGGACGCACCTGGACGTGGTCGAGATCGACGCGGCGTCCCACGGGGGTGTGGACGACGCCCGCGAGCTCCGGGAGAAGGCCCCCACCGCCCCGGTCCAGGGTCGCGAGAAGGTCTACATCATCGACGAGGCCCAGCGGCTGTCGCGCGAGGCGTTCGACGCGCTGCTGAAGGTGTTCGAGGAGCCGCCGGTCGGCGTGCGGTTCGTGCTCGCGACCACCGAGCCGCACAAGATGCCGGCCACGATCATCGGGCGGTGCCAGCGGTTCGACTTCCGCCGGATCCCCACCGAGACCGTCGCCGACCTGCTGCTCCGGATCGCCCGGGACGAGGGCCTGGACCTCGCGCCCGAGGCCGCCCAGGCCATCGCCCGGCAGACCGAGGGCTCGGCCCGCGACGCCCTGTCGCTGATGGACCAGGCCTCGGTGCTCGGCGCCGGCCGCATCGGCGAGGACGTGGTGGCCTCGCTCGTGGGCGCCGGTCCCTCCGACGTCCAGTACGCGCTGGCCGACGCTGTCGCCGTGGGCGACGCCCGCACCGTGTTCGAGCTGGTGAACGGCATCGTCCAGGAGGGCCGCGACGTCCGCCACGTGACCAACGAGACCCTCGCCCACTTCCGCAACCTGCTGCTGGCCCGCACCGCCCCCGACCAGGCCGATCTGATCGACGTCACCGAGGACCAGCTCGACCACCTCCGCACCCAGTCCGCCAAGTTCTCCTCCCCCGAGCTGGCCCGGGTGATCTCCCTCCTCCTGGCCGCCCAGGCGGACATGCGCTGGACCACCTCCCCCCGCCTCACCCTCGAGCTCGCCCTCATCCGCGCCACCATCCCCGAGACCGATCCCCAACCCCAGGCCCTGATCTCCCGCCTCGAGCGCCTCGAGCGCCTCGCGGGCATCCCCCCCGCAGCGGGTCCGGCCGTGCCGGCGTCCTCCGCGTCCGGGAGAGCTCCCGCAGCGGAGCGGGTGGCGGCGGAGCGACCCCCTGAGCCCAC
>JBHGAT010000225.1:0-3748 GCA_041946645.1 Candidatus Velamenicoccus archaeovorus
GACCCGGCGATCGCGCCGCCGAACACGTAGACGAACAGCACGAGGAACATCAGCGGCTGGATCGTCATGCCCACGAGCTGCTCGGGGTCGGCCTTGATGTGCAGCAGGTTGCGGCGGGCGATCGAGAGGGTGTTGCGGACCAGGTTGGTGCCCGTGGCGGGCGCGAGGGTGACGGCGCTCACGACCGGCTCCTTTCCTGGGGCTCGTCGGACAGCGGCTCCTCCTCGGCGAGGTGGCCGGTGATGGCCAGGAACACCTCGTCCAGGCTGGGGCGGCGGAGCGAGAGGTCGTCGACCGCGATCCCCTCCTCGTCCAGACGCCGGACCGCCTGGCCCAGGGCCGTTCGGTCGGCGATCCGGACGGTCACGAGCTGCCCGTCGGTGTACGTGGCCTCGCCGTCCTCGGCCAGCTCGGCCAGGACGCGCTCGGTCGCCTCGAGGTCGGCCGGGTCGGCCGGCTGGGCCTGCAGCACCTGTCCCCCGACCCGCGTCTTGAGCTGCTGCGGCGTGCCGGCAGCGATCACCCGGCCGTGGTCGATCACCACGATCTCGTCGGCCAGCCGGTCCGCCTCCTCCAGGTACTGCGTGGTGAGCAGGACCGTGGTCCCATCCGCCACGAGGGAGCGGATCATGCCCCAGAGCTCGAGCCGGCTCCGAGGGTCGAGCCCGGTGGTGGGCTCGTCCAGGTACAGGAACCGGGGCCGGCCGACCAGGCTCGCGGCCAGGTCCAGCCGCCGCCGCATCCCCCCCGAGTACGTCTTGGCGATCTTGCCGCCGGCCTCGGCCAGGTCGAACGACTCGAGCAGCTCGTCCGCGCGCGAACGGGCGTCCCGGGCCGGCAGGCCGAGCAGGCGGCCGATCATGTACAGGTTCTCGCGGCCCGAGAGCAGCTCGTCCACCGCCGCGTACTGGCCGGTCAGGCCGATCAGGCGGCGGATCTGCTCGGGATGCTGGACCACGTCGTACCCGCCCACGAAGGCCCGCCCGCCGTCGGGGCGGATCAGCGTGGAGAGCACGCGGATCGCCGTGGTCTTGCCGGCGCCGTTGGGCCCGAGGAGACCGAACACCGTCCCCTCGCGGGCCACCATGTCGATCCCGTCGAGCGCGCGGACCGGCCCGAACGCCTTCACGAGGCCCTCGGCCTCGATCGCCGAACTCGTCATCGCATCTCCTCCTCGCGTCTTTCCCATGCCGACGGACGATCCGGGAGGTATTCATCGCCAACCGAGCGATCCGTCCCATCCTGCCCCAGAGAAGTGGCCATCTACTGACCGGTTTCCATGAGAGACTCCTGGGATGCGAGCCGATCGCCTCGTCGCCGTGCTGCTGCTGCTCCAGGCTCGGGGCCGGGTCACCGCCGCCGAGGTGGCCGACGAGCTCGAGATCTCCGAGCGCACCGCCCGGCGGGACCTGGAGGCCCTGGCCATGGCCGGGATCCCCGTCTACTCCCAGGCCGGCCGGGGCGGCGGCTGGTCGCTGCTCGGCGGGGCCCGGACCGACCTCAGCGGGCTGACCGCGGCCGAAGCCCGCACGCTGTTCCTGGTGGCGGGGCCCTCGGCCTCGGCCACGCCCCAGGTCAAGGCGGCCCTGCGCAAGCTGGTCCGGGCCCTCCCCGAGCCCTTCCGGGCCGATGCCGAGGCCGCGGCGTCGGCCGTGGTGCTCGACCCGGCCACGTGGGATCGCCGGCCGCCCCCCACGTCCCCCCACCTGGAGGTCCTGCAGCATGCCGTGGTGGACAGCGTGCAGGTGCGGATCCGCTACGCGGGCCGGGACCGCCCCGAGAGCGAGCGCTTGGTGCACCCGCTCGGCCTGGTGGCCAAGGCCTCGGTGTGGTACCTGGTGGCCGGGACCGATGCCGGCCTGCGGACCTTCCGGCTGAGCCGGATCCGCTCGGTCACGGTGACCGACCTCCCCGCCGAGCGGCCGGAGGGGTTCGACCTGGCCGAGACCTGGCGGTCCATCGTCGACACGCTCGACGAGCGCCGGACCAGCTTCCGCGCGGTGGCCCTGGCCGCGGCCGAGGCGCTCCCGTGGATCCGGGCCACCTTCGGCAGGCGCCACGCCGAGCTCGGCTCGGCGGGGGACGGCCGGACCGAGCTCGAGCTCCGGAGCTGGTCCCCCGAGTCGCTGGCGGCCGAGCTCGCCCCGTTCGGCGACCGCGTCGAGGTGCTCGAACCGCCCGAGGTCCGGACGCTCCTGGCCCGGATGGGCGCGGAGCTCACGGCGCTCTACGGACGGCCGGCCCGAGACGGCCGGAGGCGCCGAGCCTAGCCTTCGGGGCCCCCCTGCGGGGGCGGCGGAGGCAGCGCGCCGGGGGGTGGGGGCGGCGGCGGGGTGCCGGCTCCCTGGGGGACCCGCTGCCACGTGCTCGGCCGACCCACCACGATCAGCAGCACGGCCAGGCCCACGAACACCACGCCCCCCGCCAGCAGGCCGATCCCGATCGGGAGCAGCAGCCCGGTCTTGGCCCCGATGTCCATGCGCACGTCCACCCCCGTCGAGGCGTCCGCGTTCATGACCACGATCGTCCAGGTGCCGTCCTCGAGGTCCCAGGTCAGGGTCTGGGCGCCCGCGCCGCTGGCCGACGCGGACCAGAAGTCCTGCTCGGCCGGCGGGCTCGGGGGGGTGTCGGAGCCGGGGACCTCGGTGGTGGTGGCCCGGAAGGGGGACAGCGAGACGTCGGTCACGATGCTGTGCGAGACCCCGGACAGGTAGCGGTCGACCTCGGACTCCGGACCGATGCCCACGAACAGGTCCTCGCCCTGGGAGCCGGTCACCGAGATGCGCACGGTCCCGATGGGGAACGGGCCCCACCGGTCGGGACCCGTGTGCAGGTCCACGTCCTCGGACGTGAGGGCGTAGGTGCCGGTGGCGTACCCGTGGGCGCCGGTCGTGTAGTAGCCCTGCGCGTTGCGCTGGGTCGTGTGGGCCCAGAGCAAGAACCCTCCCGCCGCGAGCAGGCCGAGGGCGACGAGGGCCAGGAACACCCCGGCGACGAACGACACGATCCTCATCGGGCGCATGGTCCTCTCCCCTCCCCGGAAGCCGGTCACGGCCCAACGGCCGTACCCTCGATGCTAGTGCGTCCGGTGCGGGAACCGGTGACCGGAGGGCCTGGTCGCGTCGGGACCGGCGGCCGGCCGGGTACAGGAGCCTCGGGAGGACGGGGTCGAACGGTGGGGTGGAGCTCGCCGAAGCTGGCGCTGGGGGCGGAGGCGCCCGACTTCGCGCTGCCCGATGTCACGACGGGCAGGCTGGTCCGGCGGTCCGACCTCGATGGCTCGCCGGCGCTGCTCGTCCTCTTCCTGTGCCGGCACTGCCCCTACGTCCGGCACGTGCAGGACGGGATCGCCCGGCTGGCCCGCGATCACCGGGGATCCGGTCTGGCCATCGTGGGGATCGCCCCGAACGATCCCCTGGCCTACCCCGAGGACGCACCCCAGGGCCTGGCCGAACAGGCGGCCCGAGCCGGATTCACGTTCCCGTACCTGTTCGACGAGACCCAGGAGGTGGCCCGGGCCTACACGGCCGCCTGCACGCCCGACCCGTTCCTGTTCGACGCGGAGCGGCGGCTCGTCTACCGGGGGCAGCTCGACGGCGCCCGTCCGAGCAACGACGTCCCGGTCACCTGCGGGGACGTCCGGGCCGCGATCGACGCCGTCCTCTCGGGACGCCCGGTCCCGGCAGAGCAACGGCCCGCGGTGGGCTGCCGCATCGAGTGGCGACCCGGCAACGAGCCTCAGTGAGTC
>JBHGAT010000226.1:0-3744 GCA_041946645.1 Candidatus Velamenicoccus archaeovorus
GAGACCGCCGTCACGACGTCGGTGTTGGTCACGTTGTGGATGAACGGGACGTGCTTGTCGCCGATCCCCTGGATGTTGTGCTCGCCGAACCCGTTGTACAGGAGCGTGGGGCACTCGAGCGCCTCGACGGCCACGATCTTCGCCCCGAACCGCTCCTTCAGATGGTCGCCGGCCCCGATCGTGCCGGCCGACCCCGTGGCCGAGACGAAGGCCCGGAGCCGGAGCGCGGGCTCGCGCTCGCGCAGCGCATCGAACACGCGCTCCAGCGCGGCGCCCGTGCACACGTAGTGCGCGAGGTGGTTCCCGAACTCGGCGAACTGGTTGAGGATCACGTTGGCGGGGTCCTCGGCCAGGCGGGCGCACTCGTCGTAGATCTCCTTGACGTTGCTCTCGGTCCCCGGCGTGCGGATCACGTCCGCGGGGTCGGCGACCCAGCGCTCCAGCCACGCGAACCGCTCCCGGCTCATCCCCGCCGGCAGCACGGCCACGCCCCGGCAGTCCAGGATCCGCGAGATGGCCACGCCGCCCCGGCAGTAGTTGCCCGTGGACGGCCAGACCGCCCGCTGCGTCCCCGGGTCGAAGCCCCCGGTGACCAGGCGCGGCACCAGGACGCCGTAGGCGGCCAGCACCTTGTGCGCCGCGATCATCGGGAACCGGTCGCCGAACGCCACGACGATCCTGGCCTCCACGCCGGTGAGCTCGGGCGGGAGCACGACGTGCTCGGGCACGGGGACGAGGGAACGCCGGTCGGCCCCGTTGTACCAGTGGACGCGGAACAGGTTCAGGGGGTGGGCAGCGTCGGGGTCGATCGCCTCGAGCGCCTCGCGGATCCGGTCGGGGACCTTGGTGGGGTCCGCGAGCCGCTCGAACGTGGGGAGCACGATGCCGTCCCTGCGGAACCGCTCGACCGTGCGGTCGAGCGTCGCGCCGTCGACGACCTCACGCTGCAGCTCCAGCCGGTTCCACCTCCGTTCAACACCAGATGATAGAGGTATCGTCCGGGGGGGTTGAGGCCATGTTGCTGGTGCGAGGCGGGACCATCGTCGATGCCACCGGCACGGCCGCCGGCGACGTGCTGATCGACGGTGAGCGCATCGCGGCGGTCGGCGAGGGGCTCGACCCCACCGGCCACCAGGTGATCGACGCCGCCGGCGCCCTGGTCGTCCCCGGCGCGATCGACCCGCACACGCACTTCGACCTGCCCGTCGGCACGACCGTCTCCGCCGACGACTTCGGGTCCGGCACGCTGGCCGCGGCCTGCGGCGGGACGACCTGCGTGGTCGACTTCGCCGGAGCCGGACGGGAGCCGCCCGACGAGGCCCTCCGCGTCTGGCACGCCAAGGCCGAGGGTCGAGCCGTGATCGATTACGGCTTCCACCTGACGGTCACGGCGGTGCCCGAGGACCCCGCCGAGGCCGAGGGCCTGTTCCGCTGGTTCGCCCTGCAGGGCGTGACCAGCGTGAAGCTGTACCTGGCCTACCCCGAGCGGCTGATGGTCGACCCCGCGACGCTCGAGCGCGCGCTGGTCGCGGCCAAGCGCATCGGGGTGCTGGTGTGCGTGCACGCCGAGGACGGGTCCGATGCCGACCGCCGGACCCGCCAGCTCCTCGCCGCCGGCCGGACCGACCCCTCGGCGCTCGCGCTGGCCCGCCCGCCCGAGGTGGAGGCGGCGGCGGTGCGGCTGGCCTCGGGCCTGGCCGAGCGAGCCACCGCGCCCCTGTACGTGGTGCACCTGTCGAGCGCGGCCGGGCTGGCCGAGGTCCGGGCGGCGCGGCAGCGCCACGTCCGGGTCCTGGCCGAGACCTGCCCTCAATACCTGTACCTGACCGATCGGTCGCTCCGGACCTCGGGCGTCTCGGGCCCCACCCAGGAGGCGGCCGACTTCGTGTGCACGCCGCCGCCGCGCACCGACGCCGACCGCGAGGCGCTGTGGGCCGGCCTGGCCGACAGAGACCTCGACGTGGTGGCGACCGACCACTGCCCGTTCACCCGCGACGCCCGCCGTCGCGGGACCAAGGCCGGCGGCGCGCACTGGCGCGACTTCACCGAGATCCCCGGCGGCCTGCCGGGGGTCGAGACCCGCCTGTCGCTGGTCTACCAGGGGGTGCGCGAGGGACGGTTCGGGCCGGAGCGGTGGGTCGAGCTCGTGAGCTCGGCGCCGGCCCGGCTGTTCGGGCTGTCGCGGCGTAAGGGGCGGCTCGCGCCGGGGATGGACGCCGACGTGGTGGTGTTCGACCCGACGGCGACCAAGCGCCTGACCGCCGGAGACCTCCACATGCGCACCGACCACAGCCCGTACGCGGACCTCACGGTGACCGGGTGGCCCGCCGTCACGATCGTCCGGGGCCGGGTCGTCGCCCGGGGCGGCGAGCCGGCCGATGCCGAGCCCGGGTGGGGCCGGTTCGTCCCCCGCGAGCGGACCGGCTAGGTGCCGGGGATCGACGCCGGGCCGGGGGACGGGCGGGGGTCCAGGATCACCGGGGGGATGGGGTCCTGCGCGAAGTCGAACTCGTCCCGGAGGTCTCCCAGCGCGGGGACCGCCTCGCGCACCGTGGGCCGGGGGTCGGGCCGGCCGTCGGTCGCCGGGTCGAGCCGCTGCCCGCCCAGGAACAGGTCCTCGATCAGCTTGAGGTACGCGTCGAACGACAGCGTCTGGTGGTCGATCGTCCCCGCCTTGGCCCAGGCGCTGATGAGCAGGCCGGGCACCCGGATCCCGTAGCCGTTGGCGTCGACCCGCCTGGGCTTCACGTGGTCGTAGAAGCCTCCCCAGTCGTCCCAGGTGAGGAAGATGGCGGTGCGGTACCAGAGCGGGCTGCGCGCGATGGCGTTCACCACGCGGGTCACCCACGCCTGCCCCCTCGTGATCGGCGCCCGGGTGCCGGGGTGCTCGCTGATCCCGCCGCGGCCCGGGACGATCCAGGACACGGTCGGGAGCGTCTGGTCCGCGACGGCGGAGAAGAAGTCCGCGTGGGTCCGGACGTTGCCGAGCTGGCGGGTCTGGTGGACGTCGCTGAACGACGGCAGCGGGTTCTGGGCGGGCGTGGCGCCCTCGGCCATGCACTGCTCGACCGGCACCTCGGGACCGCACAGGTTCTCGCCCGCGTAGTAGGCCCAGCTCACGCCGGCCCGGTGGAGCAGCCACGTGATGTCGGTCCACGCGTAGATGGGCGGGTGGGCCCCCAGCCGCTGCCGCGCGAGGACCCCCTCCTGCCGGAGATCCGAGGTGCACGTCATCGGCTTCCACGGGCGCTCGCAGGCGGCGGCCCAGCCCGACACCAGGTACAGATGCGCGGGCAGGGTCCACGAGTCGGCCGGCGCGAACATCCGGTCCTGCAGCACGAACCGCTCGGCGTAGGTCCAATAGTTGGGGATCTCGCGGGCGTCGTGCCACCCCATCACGTCGGGCTGCCCCTGGGGCCCCAGCGTGTCGCCGCAGTCGGCCACGGTGCGGGTGTCGGCGCAGTCGTTCGGGGCGAACAGGGTGACCGAGCGGACGAAGCCGTCCATCGCGCCGCCGTTCACGTCGATCTTCGAGTGGGTGAGGTCGTGGGGTCCGCCGATGTTCAGGAGGGCGGACTCGTGGAAGGGCTTCACGCATGCCTTCAGCACGGGATCGGGGACGCACACCGTCGGGACGCCGTTCCGCATGGGGATCCCGTCCGCGCCGGGGAAGGTCCCGAAGTAGTGGTCGAACGAGCGGTTCTCCTGCACCACGAAGACCACGTGCTCGATGTTGGCGAAGCC
>JBHGAT010000227.1:0-3729 GCA_041946645.1 Candidatus Velamenicoccus archaeovorus
CCGCGGGGTGCGGGGCCTGCCTCCCGGGGCCCCCTCCCGGGGCGGCGCTGGCGATGGTCCCGGCCACGACCAGCACGGCGAGGGCAACCAGGACGATCCTGAGCGGCTTCACGGGTCCGAGTATCGGTCGCCGGGCCCGTCGGAGGCGATAGGCCGAACGGCCGGTTCCCCGGGCCGGACCCGGGGGAAGGCTCAGGTCGCGAAGTCGAAGGTGGGGTTGACCATCCGACGCTCGCCGTGCTTCTCAGCCACCATGCCCTCGACGACGATCCGGGTGCCGAGCTTCAGTCCGGGGATGGTCCGCCGGCCCATCCACACCACCCGGACCTCGCCGGTGCCGTCCGACACGAGGGCCTCGAGCGACTCGGAGCCCTCCATCGGCCGCACGGTGATCCGCTTGACGACGCCGGCGACCTTCGCCCGGTCCCTGACCGCCGTGTCGCTGATCCGGGCGGTCCCGGGCACGGTGTCGGCCCAGCGCTGGATCTCCTCCGCGAGCCGCTGCTCGTCGGACTCGGTCAGGCGGTTGAGGAACCCCCGGAGTCTCCCGGCCGATCCCATCGCTCCGGCATCGACGAGCCGGCCGCCGGCGCAACCCGGCGGCGCGGCTACGTCGTGACCGCCGCCCCCTCGGCGGGAGCCTGCTCCACGAGCAGCTCCGACTTGCGGGCCTTGGAGACGCCGATGGCCGCGGCCAGGAGCGCCGCCGCGGCGATCGCGATGACCACCCGGACGGCGTCCTTGTCCGCGTACTCCACAACCAGGGGCGCGATCAGCAGCGAGACCAGGTTCATCACCTTGATCAGCGGGTTCAGCGCCGGTCCGGCGGTGTCCTTGAAGGGGTCGCCGACCGTGTCGCCGATCACCGCGGCCTTGTGCGACTCGCTGCCCTTGCCGCCGTAGTGGCCCTCCTCCACGTACTTCTTGGCGTTGTCCCAGGCGCCCCCGGCGTTCGAGAGCATCACGGCGAGCAGCTGCCCGGTGAGGATCGCGCCGGCCAGGAAGGCACCGAGGGCCTCGCCCTCCAGCGCGAACCCCACGATGACCGGTGACAGCACCGCCAGCAGTCCCGGCGTGAGCAGCTCGCGGAGCGAGGTCCGGGTGCAGATGTCCACCACCCGCGCGTAGTCGGGCTTCTCCTTGAAGTCCATGATCCCGGGGTGCTCGCGGAACTGGTCCCGCACCTCCACGACCACCTGCGAGGCCGCCCGGCCGACGGCGCGGATCGCGAGCGAGGAGAACAGGAAGGCGACGGCACCGCCGACGAGCAGCCCGACCAGCACGTCGGGCCGGTCCACCCGGATCCCCACGAAGTCGAACCCGGCCCCCTTCAGGGCTTCCTCGAACGAGCCGAACAGCGACGTCGCCGCGAGCACGGCCGTGGCGATGGCCATCCCCTTGGTGATGGCCTTGGTGGAGTTCCCGATCGCGTCGAGGCCGGTCAGGATCTCGGCCGGCCGGCCCTCGAACTCACCCGACATCTCGGCGATGCCCTGGGCGTTGTCCGAGACCGGCCCGTACGTGTCCATCGAGACGATGACGCCCACCGTGGTGAGCATCCCCATCCCGGTGAGCGAGATGTAGTACAGGCGCTCCGCCGTGCTGTCGCCGAGGAGGAACGCGGCCACGATCGACCCCCCGATCACCAGGATCGCCCAGACCGTGGACTCCAACCCCACCGAGAACCCGGACAGGATCGTGGTCGCGGGACCGGTCTGGGTCTGCTCGGCGATCTCGCGGACGGGGTGCCGGCGGGTCGAGGTGAAGTGCTCGGTCAGCACCTGGATCACGCTGGCCAGGATCAGGCCGAACAGGACCGCGAACGCCGGGCGCCACGTGTCCATGTACAGGTCCGAGATCACGAACACGATCGCCGCGGACAGCGCCGCCGAGGAGAAGAAGCCGCGGTTGATCGCGCGCATCCCGGGCTCGTCCTCGCGCCGGGGCGAGACCGTGAGGATGCCGACGATCGACGTGATGACCCCCACCGCGCGGACGAACAGCGGGAACATCACGCCGATGATGGCGCCCTTGGGCGAGCTCTGGAACGCCGCCGCGCCGAGGATCAGGGCGGCGACCAGCGTCACCTCGTAGGACTCGAACAGGTCGGCGGCCATCCCCGCGCAGTCGCCGACGTTGTCCCCCACGTTGTCGGCGATCGTGGCCGCGTTGCGCGGATCGTCCTCGGGGATGTTCTGCTCGACCTTGCCGACCAGGTCGGCGCCCACGTCCGCGGCCTTGGTGAAGATGCCGCCGCCCACCCGCATGAACATCGCCAGCAGCGCGCCGCCGAACCCGAACCCCAGCAGCACCGTGGTCGCGTCCTGCTTGTAGACCAGCACGATCACGGTGGCACCGAGCAGCCCCAGACCGACCGTGAACATCCCGGCGACGCCGCCGGCCCGGAAGGCGATCCGTAGGGCCCGGCGCAGGCCCGACTCGCGGGCCGCGTTCGCGGTCCGTACGTTGGCCCGGACGGCGAGCCACATGCCCGTGTAGCCGGTCACGGCGGAGAACCCCGCGCCGAGGATGAACGCGAGCGAACGGCCGAACCGGATCATCAGGTCGCCGTGCGAGGCGTTGTCCGGGACCGGGAGGATGAAGAAGATCAGGACCGTGAGCAGGCCCAGGAACACCCCGACCGTCTTGAACTGCCGGTTCAGGTAGGCCTTGGCCCCCTCCTGGATGGCCCGGGCGATGTCCCGCATCTTGGGCGTGCCCTCGGCGGCGGCCAGCACCTCGCGGACGAGGTAGAAGGCGAAGACCAGGGCGATCAAGGCGATCGCCAGGACCACCCAGAGCGCCTTGTCTTCGAACGAGCCGAAGACCGCCTTGATGGGCTCGCCCTCGGCGGCCAGGACGTGCATGGAACCTCCCCGGGTCGGTATCGGAAACAGCCTGCTATCGGCGCAAACGGACGGATTATAGGGGGAACGCCGGAGCCCCGGCCCGGGCCGATGGCCCCCCGCCCAGGGGCGCCGTTGCCCCCCGACGCCCCGGCCGCGAGCCGGTCGAGCCCGTCGGTCGGGGACGCGGGTCTTCCGGCCTAGCGGGGCGAGCGATCCGAGGACCGCAGCAGCGCGAACCCGACCGTCCCCGTCACCACGGCGGCCACCAGGATGCCCACCTTGGCCAGCTCGAGGGTGGACCCGGACAGGGCCAGGTCGGCGACCAGCAGCGAGACGGTGAAGGGCACACCGGCGGCCGCCGCCGCGCCCACGAGGTGGCGCCAGGTGGTCCCGGCGGGGAGCCGTGCCAGTCCCAGCCGGACCGCGAGCGCCGCGGCCAACGTGATGCCGAACGTCTTCCCGACGAGCCGCGCGATCACCATCCCGATCGCCGCCCGGTCGGTCGCCGCGCTCGGCAGGTGCCCCCCGAACGTCACCCCCGCGTTCGCCAGCGCGAACAGCGGCACGATCAGGTAGCTGGTCCAGGGATGGAGGAACCGCTCCATCCGCGCGAGCGGCGACACGGCCTCCCGCGACAGCCGCGCGAGGTACAGCCACGCGGCCGCGTCCGCGTCGGGCGGGTGCGGGTCGTCGACCGTCTCGTCGGCGACGCGGTGCGCCTCGCGACTCACGGCCGCCGGGCGCTGGAACGGGACGGCCGGCGTCAGCAGTCCCAGCACGACCCCGGCCACCGTCCCGGACACGCCGGCCTCCCGGAACGCCAGCCACACGCCGACGCCGAGCGCCACGTAGACCGCCCACCACCGGACGTGCACCCGGT